>NZ_JBALMS010000009.1:0-23052 GCF_036962205.1 Bacillus sp. JJ664
CTTCAAACAGGATGTTTTTAGTCTTCTATTTTAGAAAAATTGAATCGATTCATACTCAAAATGATAGATATTAATTGTCTACTTATCTATATTTATAAATGATAAATAATATGAAATCGCTTGCAGTTAAAATGCAATATAATTTAGTGCATTATCTTTAATTTTCTCACTCGAAGTTCGTATTAATTTTTCACAAGACCATTCCGTTTGTTCTAAACAACTTTTAACTAGATCGTAGCCTACACCGTAACCCAATAGTTTTGGAATTCCATTTCCACCATACAAATATTTGGAGAATTGTTCATCATGATTCGTAATCTTTAGTTTATCTTTTAAATATTTATCAAAATAAATTTCGCATTGTGAAGAAGAATACAATGTAGTCCATGGAGCCTGTACTTCTTGCCCGTATTTCTCTAAAACTGCTGTTTCAGCTAGTCCTTCTAGGATCATTGCATCCAATAGCGTGACCTTATTATTTTTATGAAGTTTTTTCAACCTGACGATATGGTGATACTCATGTAATAATACTGCTTTATGTTGCAAAATTCCTTCTAATGGAGATAAAAATAAACAAATACAATTTTTATAGGCTATTCCACCTCTATGATAACTCACCTTCTGAAAGATCCCTCGTGTAGCATGACAAGGCAAAATAATAATAGGTATATCGGGTCCATTCAATTCATTTCGTAGTACATTAAATTCGCTACTTAAACGTTTGAAGATATTTTGTTCAATGATTTGCTTCATATCTTCCTTACTATCCTTTGTCAGTTTCGCAAGCCCATGTGTTTGAAGATATTCATATAAACTCTCTTCGTCATGTCTAGGAAAATACGGCAGTAGTTTTTTCATCATGGCAATCGGATTATCAAAAATATTCATCCAGTTATATGTCGCTATTATCCCAAGTCACTCACCTCAATTTACTATAAATTATGTTGAGACCTTGGACTCCGTTACTTGTATAAATAAAAAAGCCTAGGAATCATCCTAGGCTTTCAAAAATTCTATTAAGCTTCTTTGTTATATTCTTTAAATGCTAGCGTAACATTATGTCCACCAAATCCTAGTGAATTTGAAATAGCTGCCTTAACATTAAATGGTCTAGCTACATTTGGTACATAATCTAAATCACAATCGCTATCTGTCTCTTGATGGTTAATTGTTGGAGCGATTACTTTATTGTGAATTGTTAAAGCTGTAATAATCGCTTCAATTCCCCCTGCAGCTCCTAACATATGACCTGTCATTGATTTAGTTGAACTAATTGGTACATTGTATGCATGCTCACCAAATACTTCTTTGATAGCCATTGTTTCAAATTTATCATTTAGTTCCGTACTAGTTCCGTGTGCATTGATATAGTGAATATCCTCAATTGATAAACCACCATCTTCAATTGCCATTCTCATTGCGCGTGCTCCACCTTCTCCACCTGGCGCTGGTGCTGTTATGTGATGTGCATCTCCTGTTGTTCCGTATCCAACGATTTCAGCATAAATCTTTGCACCACGTGCTAAAGCATGCTCAAGCTCTTCTAGGAATACAATACCTGCACCCTCACCGATAATAAATCCATCACGTGCATTGTCAAATGGTCTACATGCAGTCTCTGGATCAGGATTTAATGATAATGCTCTAGCAGCACAGAATCCAGCTAGACCCATATCAGTAATTGGCGCTTCTGCACCACCAGTAATCATTGCTACTGCATCACCACGTTGGATAATTTTAAAAGCATCACCAATCGAACTTGCACCAGAAGCACAAGCTGTTACTGTACAACCGTTTGGACCTTTTGCACCTGTCATAATTGAAACTTGACCCGAAGCCATATCAGGAATCAACATTGGAATAAAGAACGGACTTACTCTTCTTGCACCTTTTGATTGAAAAGTGTTAAATTGCTCTTCGTACGTTTCCATTCCACCAATACCAGAACCAATCCAAACACCTACTTTTGGTCCGTTTTCTTCATTAATCGTGAAATTTGCATCCTCTAAGGCCATCTTAGATGCTGCAATTGCATAATGAGTAAAACGATCCATACGTTTTACTTCTTTTTTATCTATATATTTTTCAGGGTCAAAATCTTTTACTTCTCCAGCAATTTTTACTGGAAAGTTCTCAGGATCTTTACGTGTTAATACACCAATCCCACTTTTCCCGTTCATCAGACTTTCCCACATTGTATTAATATCATTTCCGATAGGCGTCACTGCACCTAAACCTGTTATTACGACTCTTTTTTTCATGTGAATTTACTCCCTTCTAACATGATCTTTATTATCTTCCAAAACGAAGTGTAATCGCGCCCCAAGTTAAACCTCCACCAAAACCTACAAGTACTAGGACGTCATCTTCTTTAACATTTCCCTTTTTATATTCTTCAACTAAAGCAATCGGAATAGAAGAAGAAGATGTATTACCATGACGGTCAATGATCACACTCATTTTTTCTTTTGGAAGTTGTAATCTCTCACGTGCAGCATCCATAATTCGCGTATTCGCTTGATGTGGTATTAAGAAATCTACTTCTTCTTTTGTTAAACCAGCTAATTTTAAAACATTTTCGCATGAATCGCCCATTTGACGAACAGCAAATTTAAATACTTCACGACCATTCATAATAAGATGGTCTCCACCTTTATATAAGTGTTTTCCACCTGTACCATCTGCACCTAATTCATAAGAAAGAATACCTCTTCCTTCACTAACAGGTCCAATAATTGCAGCACCAGCTCCATCACCAAATAATACTGCAGTATTACGGTCTTCCCAATTAACAATTTTCGTTAATTTTTCTGCACCAATTACAAGTATTCTTTTATATGTCCCAGTATTCACGAATTGTGTAGCTGTAACTACGCCATAAATAAAGCCAGCACAAGCAGCACTAATATCCATCGCAGCTGCATTCTTTGCTCCAAGTCTTTCTTGAATTACACAAGCTACAGAAGGAAACGACATATCTGGTGTTACAGTAGCAACTAAAATTAAATCTAACTCCTCAGCTAAAACATCCGCATCTTTTAAAGCCTCTACTGCTGCTTCATATGCTAAATGAGAAGTATCTTGTTCATCGCTTGCAATTCTGCGTTCTTTAATTCCTGTACGACTTACAATCCATTCATCAGATGTATCCATCATTTGTTCTAAATCACTATTTGATAAGATTTTTTCGGGTACGTATGAGCCAATCCCTAAAATTCCAGCGTTCATTAATATCCCCGCCTAACTTTCATATTTTATAACTTATTATTATTATCTGGTACTAATTTTATGAAATTAAAAGCTTTTTGTCTACATTTTTATCTTTTTATATGTAAATCACTCATTAAAAATATTGGAAACAAAAGAGAAATAGCCTATACAGTCACTTCTTCTTAATAAATGAAAAACCTTAATAATACTTTCTAATTGGATCTATAAAAAAGAGTGTTATTTTCCATTCCAGGTACTTCGCTTTCCATGGGGTGAGACTTGAACCTCCTGGAAAAAAGGAAGGCAAGCTAAAACCACGAAGTCCTGTCGTAACGCATGCATGACATCCTGTGAACCTCCTGCGGGGTCTCATCTATCCCGTTACTCCCACAAGAGTCTCGCACCTGCCGCTCTAATCACTCTCTTTATCAACTGTGTGCTTTAAAATAACTTTAAGACATTGTTAATAATTATCGTACTAATATATGCATTTAAAAAGGCCACTCTTGTTAATTAGTGGCCCTTTGTACGTTATTTTATTATTTTCTCCCACAAAGTGAAAACTTCACATATATCTTAAGTTCAAGTCTATTAATATAGATGAAAATATTGTTGTATTTGTTGCTTTTGTTTTTTTACACCATTCTCAATTGACGTTGTATTAATAATGACAAATGGAGTTGAATCGATTGAACTTTTCATTCTTGAAACCTTTATTTCGTTCAACAGCTGGTTAATCCCAGTAAAATCACTTTCTTCAGGTAAATACACACTTTGTTTTGCAGTTATTGTGTATTTTTGTTCTTTTAATTCTTTTTCCGCTATTAATCTAATTGCTTTTCCGACGTCTTCAACATATAAGATTTCGTTTGGTCCATATACGTTATGAAAGGTTGTTCTCTTTTTACCCAATTCAGAAACGATTAATTCGTGAAACAATCCAGTAGGAGGTTCCCAAGGTCCATACAATGCCGGTAACTCAATAAAAGTTACTTTCGTTTTTGAATCTTTGTTTAACTCACTTACTTTTTTTTCAATTGAAGAAAGCTCTTTTGTTGTTGATGTCAGAAAAATAAGTTCCTTACTTTTTGAACTGATCATTTTAAATATTGATTCGAATTGTACCAAATCTACTGAACCTTTTAACCTTAATTCATCGAAATAATGGCAAACAAAAATATTATCGTATTTCTCTTCTTCTGTTATAAACTGTTCTTCATCCACAAAGATTACTTTTGCATTTCTTCCGATAGAAAAAATTTTTTCTTCACTAATTACATCACTTTCATTACCTTTTTCCGTAACAACAGCAGTAACATCGTTATACTCCATTAACTGACAAACTAATTCATATCCAATAAATCCACTTGAACCAATCACAGCACATTTTTTCACTCGAGCCCTCCTCCTTCAAAATGATATTTGTATCGTTTTATCTATAATTTATAAAACATTTTGATATTTTTTTAAAAATTTCACTAAGTTTTTACCACATTCATATTTCTTTTCTTCTAAGGAAATTAGAATTGAAATCGGTAAATTATTTCTATTTCTTTCTTCTTCTAAAAGGCGAATATCTCTTTTCCATTTAAAATGATTTCTTGTTGTGGAATAAATTTTAATTGGGGAAATAGTTTCATAAAAATAACAATTCCGACCGATCGCATAATAAATATCAGTCGTTTTATAAGCTTTCAATATTTCATGTACAGTTCTCTTATAAAAAAGTTTATTTTCTCTTTCTAGATCTAATTCATTTTTTAAGTTTAAAGAAGGATTTAATAAACAAATACTTCTGACCTTTTCTTTTAAATGCGCTAATAATTTACAAACAACTAATGCTCCGGTTCCTTCTCCAATAATATGAATTGATGGATTCAAAATTTCTTTTCTCATTACCGAATGATATAAAACCTCTGCTAATTCAACTGCATCATCACTGCCCCAATTTTTACCATATAAATTCGAAGTGAATACTGTATAACCCTCTTCAGTTAATGTTGAAAGAAGTTTTCTTTTATCAAAATGTTGAAGTAAACAGCTTTGTTCCTCATCTACATAATGAGTATTTCCACCAATATATAGGACTCCAAATCCATTTGGTTTAATCGGTAAGTGAATTACCGCATATTGATTTTCTTGTCTAAAATACCTTTCTGTTACTGGCATTCTTATCACCTTATTGTCAAATTTAGTATTTTGGGAATAATAAAATAGTCAAGTGACATTTCAAAGTTAAATTTTTTTAATAAAAACTTCAATTATCAAATTTCTAGGTATATAATATGATAAGAACCAACTAGATAGGAGTGATATAAGTGCGCGTAATTATGGCATTTATCTGGTGCTTTATTTTATCTCATATGGGAGCTTATGTTTTAAGTTCAATGACTGGTGGAGAATACAATTTCACTAGTGCTTCATTAATGGCGATTGCCTTTACTGTAGTTATTGCAATTTTAAGCGAAGCAGTAATTCCAAATGAACCTGTAGCAAAACACCACTAAAATCTATATTTAACATATGTAAGAGAACCCAAAAATGTTCGACAGTATACATATGAAAGAATATCGATTAAAAACGAATTTTAAAATACATCCTAAAATTGTTTGTAATTTTAATTTTTGTAAACGCATAAAAAAAGCGCCTCGAATTTATCGAATAGCGCTTTTTTTCTTTTTATATTTGATTTTCATTAAAGACATAAGTAGGTAGAGACAGTCGCCTCCACTTTTCGTTGTCTAGTTCCAGCGTCTTGCCCTCGAGTCATAAGTCAAAGCCCATTGAAAGTTAAAAAGCAACTTTCATTGTTCTTTGCCTTATGCTTGTCGGAGCTGAACAGTCGCCTCCACTTTTCTTGGTGTCTAGTTCCGGCTCCTAACTCCTCGAGGTCATAAGTCAAAGCCCATTGAAAGTTAAAAAGCAACTTTCATTGTTCTTTGCCTTATGCTTGTCGGAGCTGAACAGTCGCCTCCACTTTTCGTTAAGGCTTACGTTTGTATGTCCATTTTCGGTTGTGATTTTGAGTTTCGGGGAATACTTCTCCCGCTTCTAATCTGATTTGTTTTGGTCGAGTTACGTTGCTTCCTGTCTCGCCGATTTCAATATAAACGCCATTATTAGGGGCTTTTTCTCCCGGGCGAAATTGATGTGGTTGTCCCATTCTAATCTCCTCCTTCCATATTGATTATTATTGTCCCTCTAAAATAAAAGATTTTTCTTTTAAAAAGATGGTAGTATTAGTAATTATTGGATGTTTATCCAAATATATATTTTCATTCACATAGTCCACAATAAAAGAAAAAAGGAGATAACGATGAAATCGAAACATTTAATTGCACTAGACTTAGACGGTACATTACTTACTGATGAAAAAATCATTTCAGAAAGAACATTAAAAGCAATTGAACAATTAAAAATTGCTGGCCATGAAATTGTTATTTCCACTGGTAGACCTTATCGAGCGAGCAAAATGTATTATGATCAACTAAAACTTACTACACCTATCGTTAATTTTAATGGAGCTTATGTTCACCACCCATTAGATAACTCATGGGGAGTATATCATGAGTCATTACCACTTGGGGTTGCGAAGGAAGTAATTAGCTCATGTCGTGAATATGCATTAAAAAACCTTTATGCTGAAGTTTTAGATGATATTTATGCTGATATGCATGAGGAACACATTATGCCAATGTTTGAATATGTAAAGGATGAAATCATTCACGGTGATTTACTATCTAATCTACAACACGCACCTACTTGCTTATTAATTGATAGTGATGAAGCCCATGTTTCAAGTATTCGAGAGCATTTATCGGACGTGCATGCAGAAGTAATTGATCACAGACGATGGGCGGCACCACATCATATAATTGAAGTAGTAAAAGCTGGAATGAATAAGGCAGTTGGTTTACAAAAAGTTGCATCTTATTATGATATTCCTCGCAAAAATATTATCGCTTTCGGGGATGAGGATAATGACTTAGAAATGATCGAATACGCTGGGCATGGTGTGGCGATGAAAAATGCAATTGAACCATTAAAGCAACTTGCAAAGCATACAACTCTTTCTAATCAAGAAGACGGTATTGCTATCTTCTTGGAGGATTTCTTTCAATTAAAATGCAATTAATATCATTAATATTGAGGATAAAACTGTCATATGGAAAAAATGACAGACAAGAGAATAAGTACCAGTTATAACAACTTCAAAATTGTACAATCTATAAAGGACTTCTTCAAAAGAGTAACTTCCACTTTTTGATGTTAGATCAATTCTATTTGGATTTTACTATGAAGATTTCAACTAAGCTTTCCAATCTGGGAGGGAATTCATCATGGGCAAAAGTAATAAGTCTAAGCGCTTTATTCAACAAAGTTCTGATTCTGTTACGAAATACTCTGAAAAGTTCCCTTATCATTTTACTTTAGCTGAGGCTGAAGAGCGAAAAGCTAATAGTCAAAGCTACAACTACAATGCTTAAGCCAAATCAAGCAAAAAGAAAACAACCATAGGACCTAACCTATGGTTGTTTTTTTACATTTTATTCAAATTGTTGAAGTGCAACGTTAATTGATTTTGTTACCTGGTCATCTTGATTTTTTTCATAAATAATAAGAGTGACAACCCCATTATTCGGTAAACTTTCTTTTGGAATATCTAGGCTAAAGTCTAATAAATTAACTGATCCACTTTTTATTTTTACTGGTAGAATTGTTTCATCGATTAGATTATTATGACCATCTTCTACTGAGTAGTAGATTTCATCTTGCTCAGATAAGTAAGTTCCCTTGATTTCATAGTGACCATTTTCTCCACTAATAACTACTTTTGATCCATTTTCATTGACCGTCGTTAACTTATGATATGAAAGTGGTTGTGTCACTGAAGTGATTTCACCAAATAGCTTTTTATCATTTACAGCAGTTGCTACAAAGTTAGCTGAAACTTCATAATTCCCATAAGGAATACTGTTATCCGGGAAATTTACTTGCTCTTCCCATACTTTAGCAGTTCCATTTGGTACTTCGATATTCGTTAAGGCCTGTGCATAAGACATATCCTTTGATGATTGATAAACCACTTCGCCTTTATCGTTTTTAATTGTAAAGTCAATTATTTGAGCTGAAGGGAATGTAAAGTTTGCTGGAATATCATCTGAATTTCGCAGCGAATATTTCATCGTTACAAGTCCATTAGCTTCCGTTACTTCTAATTTAGTCGAAATTTTCTTCAAATCAATTTCAGTATTTTGTTCAATTGTTTGTTTAGTACTTGGTGTTGGCTTTATCTCTTTTTCACTATTTGCTCCACAACCTGAAAGTAGAAGTGAACAAGCAAACAAGAGAACATATCTCTTTTTCAAAATAATCTCCACCTTTTTTATATCCTTGACCTAAATTATACCAAAAAACTGAAAAATAGGTTTAAAAATAAATAAAAAGGTAGGGAAGTCCTACCTTTAGTGAGATCAAGATTAAGTTAATGATGGAAAAGCTGCACTTTGCTGACTTTGTATTTTACTCTAATGCTTGTCGGGGCAAAGCGAGCCGCTTCCACTTTTCAATTTACATTTTTCTAAATTCACCTAGTACGTCTACTGTCTGTACTACGTTTGTGAATGCTTTTGGGTCTACTTTTTTGATGATTCGTTCTAGGTCGTATAGTTCGTATCGTGATAGGACAATCATTAGAACGTCTTTGTCTTGGTTAGTGAACGCACCTCGTGCATCCATTTTTGTGATCCCGCGGATTAATTTAGAGTGAATTTGTTTGCTTAGTTCTTCACCTTTTGTTGTGATAATCATTGCAGTTAGCTTAACATGGCTAGTATGAACACTATCGATTACGCGTGTAGTTACATATAGGTTAATTAAAGTATAGAGTGCTTTCTCCATTCCATATAGTTGACCAGCTGTAATGACAATAATTGCATTAAACAGTAAGAAATAAGTACCAACTGGCTTTCCTTTTGATCTAGATAATACTAAAGCAATAATGTCTAAACCACCTGTTGAACCTCCAAATTTTAAAGTCATCCCAATACCAACTGCAGCAATAAGTCCTCCAAATACAGCATTGAGTAAAATATCATCTGAAAAAATTGGGTCAACCGGTAATACTTCTAAGAAAAATGTCATGATTCCAACGCTTAGAAAACTAAAGTACGTAAAAGAACGACCGACTTTTTTCCAAGCTAAAATAATAACTGGAATATTTAAAATCGCTAATAGAATTCCTGTTGTTGCCGTAAACGGGGTAAAGTCTGTAATAATATTTGCAAATAACTGTGCTAAACCTGCAAATCCACTTGAATAAATATTGGCTGGGATTAAAAAACAGTTCATTGCAAATGCATTTAAAAATGCCCCAATGACCACAACTACCAGCTTAATAATAAGATCTTTATTTCTTTCCAACTCTCAACAAACCTCCCCAAATTAAAAACTACATTTTTCTATATAAAGTAGTAATAAAAGAACGAATACATATTTACAAAAATAAGGGCAAAAATATAGTTATATTCAATAAAAAAGGAGCTTAACTATGCCTCATACTAGTGATAATGATAAAAAAGCTAAAGATAACAATGCAGTTCAAGCTAAAAAAAATGAACTAGAAAGAAAAAATGCAAAAGCTGGTAAAAAATCATTTTCAAAAAGCGTCGATCATCTTTAATCTACCTTAGAAATAACATGTTTTTTTATAATATTTAATAGGTTAATTTAGCAATATTGTAAGCCAATAATTTAAGTATATTTATTTCTATATGAAAGACAACAAAAAGTTTTGTTACATTAAAAAGCCTTATTATTAATAAGATTCAAAAAATGAGCTATTCATTTACTTCCATTGATTAGAAGTGTGAATAGCTCATTTCATTTTTCATTATATTTTTCTAAATTCACCAAATACATCTACTGTTTGAACGACATTTGTAAATGCTTTTTCATCTACCGATTTGATAATTCTAGATAAATCATACAACTCATATCTAGACAATACCATCATCAAAACCTGTTTATCTTGGTTCGTAAACGCTCCTTTAGCATTAATTGCTGTGATTCCACGAACTAATCTGGAATGTATTTCTTTTCTCAGCTCGTCACCTTTTGTCGTGACAATAAATGCAGTAACTTTAATATGACTCGTATGAATTGCATCAATAAATCTTGAAGTCACATATAAATTAATCAATGTATAAAGTGCTTTTTCCATTCCGTAAATATAACCTGCTGTTAAAATAATGACTGCATTGAAAAGGAAAAAATAAGTTCCTACTGGTTTCCCTTTTGACCTAGACAGTACTAAAGCAATAATATCTAAACCGCCTGTTGACGCACCATATTTTAATGTATATCCAATCCCAATTGCCACAATTAATCCACCAAATACAGAATTTAACAATATATCTTTTGAAAACAAAGGGGTTACTGGAATCAATTCTAAAAATAAAGTCGTTATTCCAACACTTAAGATTGTAAAGTAAGTAAAAGATGGACCAATTTTTTTCCATGCAAGTATAATAACAGGAATATTTAAGATTGCTAATAATACACCCGTAGACAAATGGAACGATGTATAATCTGACGTCAAATTTGAAAGTAATTGCGCAAGTCCAGAAAAACCACTTGAATATACACTGACTGGAATTAAGAAGCAATTCATCGCAAATGCATTTAACAAACCACCTATGGTTACAACAATTATCTTAATTAATAGCTCTTTCTTCTCCTCCACTTACTTGCCTCCTATACATTTATATCCTTAGTATGCCTGTAAGTTAGAAAAAAATAGCAAAAAACCACTTCAATTATGAAGTGGCTACTACTATTTATTCTTCTGATTCTTTTTTCTCAAACATTTCTTTTGCGTATGTCCATCCACCTTCTTGGTAGACTTTTCCATCTTTCATTAAGCGTCCAATTGATCGTTTAAATGATGCTTTACTAACTCCGAATCGAGTTTTTATATCTTCTGCATCACTTTTATCCCAATATGGCATCGCTCCTCCACGACTCATAATATATTCGTATATTTCTGCCGCTTCTTGATCCATTCCTTCATGTACTCTAGGTAAAAGTGATACATTTACACTTCCATCCTCTTTAATATCTATTATACGACCACTTACTCTTTGACCAATTCGTGGTTCCGTCTTTCGTTGAGATTCATGAATAAATCCAATAAAGCGTTCATCAGTTAAAATATATGAACCAACTCGTAATGTACGATAGATAATTCCTGAAACATTTTTATTTAGCATACTTTCTTCAGCTCGGACAGAATATTCTTCCATAACTGGTTCAGTTGCTAATTTAATTAACAGTCTACCTTTGTTCGTACGTTTTAATGTACAAAAAATCTCATCATCTTCTTGTGGCCATACTTCCTCAAGAGGTGGTAAGTCACCTTTTTCTAAAAGGATATCTTTTGATATTCCTATATTAACAAAAACACCAATTCCATCTAATTTATCAACTACTTTTGCAAAACCATATCCTTCAGTCGTAATATGTGGCATTGACATTGTTGCAGATAATCTACCTTTTGAGTCATGATATAAGAACACTGTTACTTCTTGATCTAATTCAATTTCTCCAGCCGTTTCATTTCTATGTAAAAATACTTCTTCTTGATCTTGGACAAGCATATACCCAATATCTGTTTCACGACTGCACACTAAAGTGACAATCTCTCCTGCTTGTAAACTCATTTTTGTTACATCCTTTCTAAACTTCTAACTAAAAATTATTATATCATGCTAATTCAAAGTTTGTTACTTCGTCTATCATACACTATAATACAAGTATTAACGATTTGGAGGGATTCTATCTATGTCAAAAGAAAGTTCATTTGATATTGTTTCTAAGGTAGACTTACCAGAAGTCTCAAATGCAATTCAACTTGCAACAAAGGAAATTGCTACTCGATATGATTTTAAAGGTAGTAAAAGCTCAATTTCATTAGAAAAAGAAGAGCTTGTTTTAGTTTCTGATGATGATTTCAAATTAGAGCAATTAAAAGATGTATTAATTAGTAAATTAGTAAAACGAAATGTACCAATTAAAAATTTAGATTACAGTAAAGTAGAAGGTGCATCTGGTGGTACTGTAAGACAAAGAGCAAAATTAGTACAAGGTATTGATAAAGATAATGCTAAAAAAATCAATACGATTATTAAAAATAGTGGACTAAAAGTTAAATCACAAATTCAAGATGATCAAATCAGAGTTACTGCTAAGAGCAGAGATGATTTACAAGCAATTATTTCAGCTGTAAGAGCTGCTGATTTACCAATTGATGTACAATTTTTAAATTATCGTTAATTGACTACATAGTAAAAAGGATGACGGATGTCATCCTTTTTATATTTTGACTATAAAACACACCCTAAATATTTTTAGGGTAATTCAATTCATCAAACTAGCTTTTCACTAATTCTAAATCTTCTTTTTTCATACAAGTGCCTCGAACAATTAATTTGTAAGGAACAAGAATACTTTTTTCTGATCCATCTGGTTCTTCAATTTTAGAGATAATATTTTTAGCAGCTTCATAACCTAGTTGGAAAATATTAATATCTACCGACGTTAATGGTGGATTTGCAAGTTCTGCAAGAATAGCATTATTAAAGCTAATAATTGAAATATCTTTTGGTACTGATATACCCTGCTCTTGAAAAACACTGATGATTCCAAGTGATAACACATCATCTGTTACGACAATTGCTGATGGCAACTCAGTTAATTCCATTAATTGAGTTACGGCTTTTCTACCACCATCTCTAGTAAACGAAGTAAATATTATTTCTTCCTCTTTAACAGATAAGCCGTTTAATTGCATCGTATCCTGGAATCCACGTAAACGATTTTTCGTTACAAGTAGACTACTTTCTCCCCCAACAAATGCAATACGTTTATGGCCCTGATCTATAAAATAATTCGTTACTTCTCTTGCCGCTGCATAGTTATCATTATCTACATACGTAATATCTTCTATATAATGGTACGGTTTTCCAACTAAAACGAACGGAAAATTATGTTCGCTTAAATAATCAATGATGTTATCATTTTCTTTCGAATAAAGTAGTATGATTCCGTCAACTCTTCTTCCTCTAACTGTCTTATTAACTGTTTGTTCAACTTCTTCTTCATTTTTACCCGTGATAAAGTACAATGAATATTCTTTTTGATTTGAATATGCAGTAACACCTCTTATTACTTCTGCAAAAAACGGATTTTGAAAAGAAGCATCTAATGCTGGAGGTAATACTAATCCAATTGACTTAGTTGAACGGTTCGCTAATGATCTTGCATTTAAATTCGGATGATAATTTAGTTCATCCATTACTTTGCGAACTTTACGCTTTGTTTTTTCACTTATTCTAGGACTATTTGAAATAACTCGTGAAACTGTTGAAGGTGCTACATTTGCAAGTTTCGCAACGTCCTTTATTGTAATAGTCATTTTTTTACCCCTTACTTCATTATGTTTGTAACCGTTCTCATTTAATGTTAAAGGTTAAGCGCTAAAGAAACTAGTCTAATGTGAACGAATGACACGAAATTCAAAAGCGCTTAATCCAAATTATTTAATTTATTTTACTTTGACGACGCTTTGCTGCCCATAAAAATATGACAAAAGCGATAAATATAGATGGAATTGAGATTATCACACCTAAATTGATATGTGTTTTTGGCGCAACTGCATATATATTTGATGATTCACGCTTTAATACAATATCGAAACCTTTTTTACTTGGTCTCACTAAATCATCATTTTGAAGTCCTCTTAACTCATTTGTATTTTTAACAACATCAAAATCTAAGTGAATCTTTTGATCGTATGATGTATTGTTAATTGCGATAAATGTTGTTTCTTTTTTATAGGTTCTCTTAAATAAAGTCATACCTTTTTTATCATATATTACTTTAAAGTCACCTTTTGTTAAAGATGGTAAGGTACTTCTTAATTCAGTTAATTTTATAATATAGTTTGAGAAATCTTTATCTGTTCTAAAATCCATGTTTTTTCGATTCTCAGGGATTTTCGAACCATTTACTGCAATTTCTGTCCCATAATAGTTCAGTGGTAATCCAGGTGTTGAAAATAAGTAAACAAGAGCTAATTTTAATCTAGAAGGCGGGTATTCTCCTTTGCTTTGTGCAATTGAAACAAATCTCTCTGTCATTTCATTATCTAAATAATTAACGATTTGTGTTGAACCTAATTGTTTTGATAATTCTTTGTGTGCATTGTATAAATCAGTAATAGGTTTGTTTTGAGATGCAAAGGAATTACTCAATTTGCTTAATAAAGGTGCATTATTAATTGCATCGAAACCTACATTACGATACTTCTCCATTTGGACGTCACTTGTTTCATTTACATCTGCTAATACGATAAAATTCGAATCTACATTTTTCATACCTATTGTAAAAGATTCTAAAAATGAAACTGGAACAAAATTAACATCCTGTAAATAGTAACCATCAAAATCAGCTTCATTAATCCACCATTTACCTAAATCAAGAAAGTATTTTTCCACATCTTGATTATTTTGATTTAAATCTGGTAATCCATTAACCCACTTTTCTTCATCGCTTTTACTACTCATAGGATTAAACCAGTCCGCATGCTGATCACTTTTTGCTAGATCACTATTCGGTGAAACATTATTTATGACGAAATCAATGATAACCTTCAGATCACGTTTATGTGCTTCTTTAATTAGTTTTTTTAAATCCTTCATCGTACCAAATCTCGGATCTATTTGTTTAAAATTAATGACTGAAAATCCATCATATGAATCTGCATCATTTTCAAATATAGGTGATAATGATATTGTCGTATAACCAAAATCTTTAATATAATCAAGCTTCTGGGTTATCCCTTCAAGATCTCCACCTTGGGATTTGTTTAAGTCATTTGGATTTGTGTCTTTATCATTCCTAGGGTTACCATCATTAAATCGGTCAACTAGAACCCTATAAACCATATCGTTTTTTAAATCCGTATTTTTTTCTGCAAAAATTTTATTCGGAATCATATTCAAGATGAATACAATCGCAATTAATAAATAACTAAACCGCTTCATTCATTTCTCCCCCTGCAACGTCTTGTGCATGTACATTTTTCAATCTCTATCATTATTTTGCAAAATATTACAGTGAAATACAAATACTTTATTAAATTAATAGAAATGGAAGCGATTGCACAAGCTATTTTTATTATACTGCTTATAGTTTAGATAGCAAGGTAATTTCTTATAGTAAGATTTTTTATCATTTTTAACGTAAGGATGATTGTATGCAAAAAGAAACCATCTTCCATCAACCTTATGATCAATATGCTTTTGCAATTAATGATCAGACATATTGCCTAAGATTACGTACAAAAAAGGGAGATTGTACTGAGGCTATTTTATATTATGGCGACCCTTTTCATTTCAAAGAATCAAGATGGAATATTGAAGAACCACTTCCTATGTATAAGGCATTTTCTACGGAAATGTACGATTTTTGGGAAGTAAGTGTTACTCCCCTAAACAAGCGTATGAAATATCAATTTTTTATTAAAAATGATCATTTTTCACTCTTTTACGGAGAAGCTGGTTTTTCTGATCAGTTTAATGATCATGATCTTTCAAATAGTTTTACACTACCTTATTTACATAAAAATGAACTGATTTCTCCTCCTAATTGGGTAAAGAAAACTGTTTGGTATCAAATTTTCCCGGACCGCTTTGCAAGTGGTAATCAATTAAATAATCCAACAAACACATTAGCCTGGGGTAAAAGCCAACCTACTAACACAAGCTTTTACGGCGGGGACATTGAAGGGATTATCCAAAAAATCGATTATTTGAAGGATATAGGTATTTCAGGTATTTATCTAACTCCAATTTTCGAGGCAAACTCAAATCATAAGTATGATACGATTGATTATTTTAAGATTGATCCTTCATTTGGTGACGAAACTACCTTAAAAAGACTAATTCAAAAATGTCATGATTATAATATTCGAGTAATGTTAGATGCTGTTTTTAATCACACGAGCTATTCTTTTCCTCCGTTTCAAGATGTTTTAGTAAATGGTAAGCACTCTAAATATTATGATTGGTTTCATTTTCATCCAAATGAATTAAACAATGGGGATTTTTCATATGAAA
Source organism: Bacillus sp. JJ664 (assembly GCF_036962205.1). Classification (NCBI taxonomy): domain Bacteria; kingdom Bacillati; phylum Bacillota; class Bacilli; order Caryophanales; family Bacillaceae; genus Bacillus; species Bacillus sp. JJ664. The sequence goes on from NZ_JBALMS010000009.1 coordinate 16,389, forward strand.
CTTTTTCATTTGTTAAAGAAATGCCTAAATTGAACACAGAAAATAAAGATGTCCAAAACTTCTTATTAGAAATTGGTTCATATTGGATTAAAGAATTTAACATTGATGGTTGGAGGCTTGATGTCGCAAATGAAATAGACCATTATTTTTGGAAACTGTTTCATCGAAAAATGAAAGAAATAAAACCAGATATATTTATAGTCGGTGAAATTTGGCATCATGCAATGCCTTGGTTACGTGGTGATGAGTTCGATTCTGTAATGAATTACCCGTTATTAAAGTCGTTACTTTCTTATTTTTCCTACGAAACTATTTCCACAGTTCAGTTCAAACATTCAATCAATGAAATGATTTCGCTATATCCAATACAAGTAATCAAAGTTTTATTTAATATTATAGGTACCCATGATACACCGAGAGTCCTAACTCAATCACATCACCAGGATAAAAAAGTTATTTTATTATATGTTTTTCTTTTAACGTTTTTTGGGACTCCTTGTATATATTACGGAGATGAAATTGGTCTTACTGGTGGTAATGACCCCGAATGCAGAAGTTGTATGGTTTGGGACTCTTCCGAACATAATGAACTTATTTACAATTCCTTAAAAAAGTTAATTTCACTAAGAGGCTTGTATCCAGTTTTGGAAAACGAAGGTGAGTTCAAATGGATTGATCAAATTGACGAACAGAGCCAAACACTGATTTATGAAAGAAGTAGTGATAAAATATCTATTTTCGTTTTCATTAATCCTTCTCATGAAATAGCTTCTGTTACATTACCGATAAAAATGAGAAATAAGAGAATCACAAATTTATGGAATCATTCACAATTTGCTGCAGAATCTGATTCTATATTAATTGATATACCGCCAGTTGATTTTTTCATCTTAAAAATTGAATCCACAGACTCAATCATTTGAGTCTGTATTTTTATGCATCTTCATAATCCACGTTACATTTTCTTACATCTTTTTATTTTGTTAGCGTTTTCATTCAATTCAACGAAAAAAAATTTACTTTTTCGTGAAATAATCATTGAATTTTGCATATATTCTGAATATGATAACTTATATAACATTTGATGTTATAAAATATAACATAACAGAAATGGGGAATGAAAATGAACGGTATTCAAGCAGCTGATAGTGTGTTTCTCTTTATTTCAACAGTACTTGTTATGATTATGACACCTGGTTTAGCCCTTTTTTATGGTGGCATGGTTAAAAGTAAAAACGTTTTAAGTACAACAATGCACAGCTATGCAGCAATGGCCATTGTTTCAATACAATGGGTTTTAATTGGTTATTCACTAGCATTTGGTCCAGATGTAAAACATTTAATCGGTGATTTTTCCTGGGCAGCATTAAAGGATGTCAGTTTTACTCCTAATGAAAATTACAGCGCAACAGTCCCTCATAATCTTTTCATGATGTTTCAACTAATGTTTGCCATTCTTACTCCAGCTCTTATTTCAGGCGCATTTGCTGAACGAATGAAATTTTCTGCATTTCTATTATTCACTTTACTTTGGACAACATTTGTATATGATCCGTTAGCACACTGGGTGTGGGGCGTAGACGGATGGCTTCGAAACTTAGGAGCACTTGATTTCGCTGGGGGAACAGTTGTTCATATTTCTTCAGGGGTTTCAGGTTTAGTATTAGCCCTTCTTTTAGGTAAACGGAAAGATTTTGGAACTACCTCTCCTCACCATTTACCTTTAACAGTATTAGGCGCAGGTTTACTATGGTTTGGATGGTTCGGATTTAACGTAGGAAGCGCACTTACATTAAATGATGTAGCACTAACAGCATTTATTAATACAAATACAGCCGCAGCCGCTGCCTCAGTTGGCTGGGTATTAGTAGAATGGTACGTAAATAAAAAACCAACCATTCTTGGTGGTGTAAGTGGAGCAGTTGCTGGGTTAGTAGCCATAACGCCTGCCTGTGGTTTTGTAACACCTTTATCCTCTATCTTAATTGGTTTCTTAGGTGGAATTATTTGTTTCTTAGCTGTCACATACTTAAAATATAAATTCGGATATGATGATGCTTTAGATGCATTCGGATGTCATGGTATTGGTGGTACATGGGGCGCGATTGCAACAGGTTTATTTGCAACAAAATCTGTTAATAGTGCAGGAGCAGACGGGTTATTCTATGGAGATGCTTCATTAATAGTTAAACAGTTGATCGCTATTGGATCAACTTATGTATTCGCAGGAGTTGTTACATTCCTCATCATTAAAGTAATTGGCTTCTTTGTTAACGTTCGAGTTGATCAAGAAGAAGAGAACTTAGGACTCGATTTAGCGATTCACGGCGAAAAAGCTTATCACGATGCAAGTATATAAGGAGGCATTAACATGACTGCGAAATTAACGAAAATTGAAATCATTACTAGACCTGATAAATTCGATGTACTAAAGGATGCCCTTGCAAAAGTAGGGATTACTGGTATGACTGTCACTAATGTATTGGGTTGCGGAATGCAATCAGGCTATACTGAAGTTTATCGAGGCACGAAACGAACAATTAACTTACACGAAAAAATCAAAGTCGAAATCGTTGTATGTGACGTCCCCGTACAGTCAGTAATTGACGAAGCTAAAAAAGTTTTAAAAACAGGTAAGCCTGGTGATGGGAAAATTTTCATTTACCCTATCGAAAATGCAATTAAAATCCGTACTGGCGAAGAAGGTCGCGATGCCCTTCAAAACGATTATTAATTGAGAAAAACCTAGTCATTTTCTTATGACTAGGTTTTTTCATGTAATTATTTTACTTTCTAATCATGATTTTTCTATACAAGCCATTTAACATAAATATGAACAAAAAAAGAGGTGAAAATTCACCTCTTACTTTTATGCTTTAATATTAATATTATACTTTTTAAACCAAACATGGATTTGATATAAATGCGCTAATAATTGCGGTCCAGACATTAATTGACCGTACCAAGGTACTTTAAATGCTGTACCTTCACTCTCAACTAAACTGTTTAATTGTTCCTTATCAAAAAACTCATAGAGTGCTGAACCTTTATCATTCAGACTCTCTTTAAGCTTTTGTACTACTAAATTAGTATAAACTGGATTATGCGTTTTAGGGTAAGGACTTTTTTTACGGTATAAAATATCATCTGGTAATAACCCTTCTAGTGATTTCCTTAAAATTCCCTTTTCACGATTACCATACATTTTAATTTCCCACGGGATATTCCAAACATACTCCACCAATCGATGATCAGCAAAAGGAACACGAACTTCCAGACTTGCTCCCATGCTCATTCTGTCTTTACGATCTAATAATTGCGCCATAAACCATTGTCTGTTTAAGTAAAACAATTGTCTTCTTTTTGCTTCTAACGGGCTTTCTCCTTCAAGAATCGGCGTCTCTCTTACTGTTTCATCGTATCGATCTTGAACATACGCTGTTAAGTTTAACTTCTTACTCCATTCATCTTTTAGAAGATTCTGACGTAACTCAGTTGACCTCATCCAAGGAAATGCCGGTCTATTCAAGTCATCTTCACGATGAAACCACGGGTAGCCTCCAAAGATTTCATCGGCACATTCCCCTGAAAGTCCTACAACAAAGTTTTGTTTGATTTTTTGGCAAAACCATAATAAAGAAGAATCCACATCCGCCATTCCCGGTAAATCCCTACACTCAGTTGCTTCTTCTAAATAGTGCACTAACTCTTCATTTGAAATCACACATCTTTGATGATTCGTATTAAATGTTTTTGACATTAATTCAATCCATGGTGCATCTGAATTTGGTTGAAAAACGCTTGAAGTAAAATATTTATCATTTTCTTCATAGTCAATTGAGTATGTTGTTAACTGACCTTTACCTTCTTTTTTATAATGATTTGCTGCAATCGCAGTGATCGTACTAGAATCTACCCCACCAGATAAAAACGTACAAAGTGGTACATCAGAAACTAATTGTCTTACAATCGCATCTTTCACAAGAAATTGAACCTTTTCAGCTGTTTCCTCTATTGAATCTGTATGGATTTTACTTTCAACTTCCCAATATTTCCATATTTTTAATCCATTGCGTGAGAATGTCATTGCGTGCCCACCACGAAGTTCTTTGATTCCATCAAATACTCCATTTCCAGGCGTCCTAGATGGTCCTAAACCAAATACTTCTGACAATCCTTCTTCTGTCAATTCTGCCTTTACATCTTTATGCGCCAATATTGCTTTTACTTCTGATGCAAATATTAATCGTTTATAATCTTCTTTAAAAAATAAAGGTTTTACACCTAATCGGTCTCTAGCAACAAATAAGCTTTCTTTCTCTTCATCCCATATAGCAAATGCAAAAATGCCATTAAATCGATCTACACAGCCTTCTTTCCATTCAATATAACTAGTCAATAAAACCTCAGTATCTGAATGTCCTTGAAATGTGTATCCACGTTTTAATAGTTCTTTTCGAATATCCTCAGTATTGTATAGTTCACCGTTATAACAAAGAGTATAATTGGATTTTTCCTTTGATTTATTCATCGGCTGCTTTCCACCCTCTGGATCAACAACAACCAATCTTTTATGCCCAAAGCTACAATGATTCGAAGTCCACACATTCGTATCATCGGGACCTCTTTTAGATAATGTTTCAGCCATTTTCTTAACTGTAGCACTTACATTTAATAAATTTTGATCAAAATCTGCCCACCCAGTTATACCGCACATAATTTATTTTCTCCCTTCTGGGCTATTTCCCTAGAAAAATAAAGTTAATTCTATATCTTATTGCCACCAATATTAAAGAGTGCAATTTTTAATAAAAAAATTGCAAAGCTATCCTTATTTGTCCATACGCATTTTGAATTTTTGCATAGTTATAAAATAGTTAAGTTATGTCAATAAATGAAAAAAGTAGCAGCTATATTTTATCAGGTACATTAAACATAAAATCAGCTGAAAACTTATGAAGTATATTACGCCTACTTCAGGCAATTTCTGATTGAAAATTAATCCATAAAAAAACAATATTCGAAAGTTAATAAATGGTTCGAAGGAAATTATTTTATTTATATACTCCTTCTATATTTATGTTAATTCCAAATGTCCAAATCACTAATTTTCCATTAAATCAATATTTGTTAAATTTACGTAATGATATAGAACGTTCGTAACTGGAGGTTACTTAATGCATTATAAGCACCGATCACAACTATTTAAAGAGCAACCTCGTGCTTTTACAATTGGATCAATAGAAGAAATTAATGATGAGTGGGTCTTCTTTGATGATGAAACAGATGAAGCATTTATTCTTGATGAACTAATCGAAAAGGATTTTGAAGTTTCTATTAATGAAGAATGGATACCAGCTTCATTTCAAGATGGAACATATCTTATCTTCCATTCTAAAAAGAAAAAATTACAAAACGGGGATGTATTACGAATTCAAAGGAAACTTTTATATAGCTTTGATTCACTATTAAAAAATTTAAGTGATGAATCATTTTTCTCTTTAGCATACTTACTGAATACCCACGGTTTTTCATTATACGATTGTCTTTACTGTCATAATTTCCTTTCATTCCAACCAGAAAACACACCAACTGAAGGTGTAAATTTTATCGTTTTTGACAATGAAGAACTAGTTTGTTCAGTCTACCATCAATTTAAAATTTCACCTGAGGAACAAAATCACCGATTTGAATTAACAAAAGCAACTGGAAACCGTTATTTATTAACACAATTATCTTAAGCATAAAAAAACTGTCACAAATTAATGTGACAGTTTTTTGTTTAGATTTAAGCAAAGAAATTAAAACCAAGTGGTAATCTAAAGCCTAAATATAATAAAGCTAAAATAAGAATTGTAAAAATTGTAACCGGAACAAGCATTTTACGTTTTTTCTTTGAAGAAACCGTGAAATACTCAAATACTCCAAGCATAATAATCCCAAGTCCCATTTTAATGTTGTAAAGCATTTTTAAATCTGATGGCATATTGTCTTTAGGTAGATCGATAAAGATATACAATCCTGTACCTAAAATAACAAAGTATAATAATCGTAAAATCATGTGTGCAACTTTTACATTTTGACCATTTTTATAGCCATGTCCTACATAAAGGGCTAAAATAATCGCCAATACCCACGAAGTAATATGTAAGTGAACCATTTTGTTTCCTCCCAAAAATCAGTTTCTAAAATATCATATCACACTCTATAAGAAATTGATAAATTTACTATGATTACTTTTTGAACGATTTATGAACCTGAGCTGTAATGAGTTGTAAATTGATTCAAAAAAATATTTATACTTATTCAATTTCTTTATCGTATTGACAACTAAAAGAGCATTTTCACACTTAATTTAACAAACTCTTTTTTGATTCACTTAAGATACTTTTTACAATAAATAAACTAGAAGCTACTAAAAATTTATTACTTGATTATCCATTTAAAAATGTGCTTTTTTTAAGGATGTCCTATTTTTCTAGGTCTAAATTAAAGGAGATCCTCTACCAATATAACTAGATAAATATATTCTCTTCTAGGTTAAATAGCATTTTGTCAGAATTCAATGAGAGTAAATCGCTAAAACACTAAATTAATATGAGAATATACCCATAATACCAAGTACTAAAAATAAGACTTATGATGCATTTATATTATTTTTAAA
>NZ_JBALMS010000010.1:0-6667 GCF_036962205.1 Bacillus sp. JJ664
GATTTAATGATGCCTAAAATAGATGGAATTGAAGTTTGTAGAGAGTTACGAAAAGTTAAAACGACACCGGTTATCATGCTTACTGCAAAAGGTGAAGAAACAAATCGTGTTCAAGGATTTGAAGTTGGAACAGATGATTATATTATTAAACCATTTAGCCCACGTGAAGTAGTACTTAGGGTAAAAGCTTTATTAAGACGTTCATCAAATATGCCAGTTTTCACATCGGATAATTCTTCTGCAAAAGATGTAGTTGTATTCACACATTTAACGATTGATAATGATGCTCATAAAGTAATCGTTGAAGGTGAAGAAGTTAGCTTAACACCAAAAGAATATGAACTGTTATTATTTTTAGCCAAATCACCAGATAAAGTGTTTGACCGTGAGACATTGTTAAAATCCGTATGGCAATATGATTTCTTTGGTGACTTACGTACTGTTGATACTCACGTAAAACGATTACGTGAAAAACTTAGTAAATGCTCTGAAGATGCGGCTAAAATGATCGTAACTGTTTGGGGTGTAGGTTATAAATTTGAGGTAGGTCAGGAGTAATGATTTTAAGAAGTTTAGTTGGTAAGCTGTGGCTTACAATTATATTACTAGTTTCGCTTGTATTGTCATTTTTAACATTTGTGCTCATAGGATTCTTTGAGAAATTTTATATTGATCTTCAAGTACAAAATATGAAAGATGATGCAACGAAAATAGCTGGGTTAATCGAGAAAGGCCAATCAATTTCAGATGTTGAGTACTTATCTAATAATATTGTAAATCGTTATTCGAGAGTGATTATTTCGATTGAAGATGAAGAACCTTGGTACTCAAATAATAAATACGGCATTCAAGAATTACCTTATGAAGAAATACAAAAAGATCATGTTTTAAATAGAACGATTGAATACAAAGAAGATGTTAGTAAAAGACTCGTATACGGTAAGAATAGTGAAAGAGAAAAGCTAGTAGTTGGTATAGCGATAAAAGATCAAAATCATCATGGTGCGGTCTATATGTATCAATCATTACAGCCCGTTAAAGGGATGATTCATCAAACAACAAATTTTGTATTACTTGCTGCTTCAATTGGGATTGTTTTAACGACTTTCTTCTCGTTTTTCCTTTCATCAAAAATTACTGCGCCACTTAGAAAAATGAAAGAAGTGGTCGGTGATATGACATCAGGAAATTTTGATGCAAAAGTTCCGATTCACTCAAATGATGAAATAGGTGAACTTGCATATTCTTTTAATAAAATGAGTAAGAAGCTAAACTTTAATATGAATGCGTTAAAACAAGAAAAAGAGAAAGTATCAAATATCATTACGAGTATGGTAGATGGGGTAATATCGATCAACAATGAAGGTAGTATTGTAACGACTAATCCACCGGCTGCACGCTTTTTAAAATTGCTAAATGATGATGAAATTGGGAAAGATTCAGAGCTAGTTTTGACAAATGACTTATTAGATTTATATAAATTAGTAGTAGAAAGCGAAAAGAAGCAATTTATAGAATTAAATTTAGACCAAGGAAATTGGCAAATTGTGATGTCACCATTATACAATCAAACAAATATCCGCGGTGTTGTTGCAGTTATTCGAGATGTTACAGAACAAAGACGATTAGAAAAAATGAGAAAAGATTTTATTGCAAATGTATCTCACGAGTTAAGGACACCAATCTCATTATTACAAGGCTACAGTGAAGCAATTGTTGACGGCGTTGCAGAGTCTAAAGAAGAGATGCAGGAGCTGTCACAAATTATATATGATGAATCATTAAGGATGAGTAGATTAGTAAATGATTTATTAGACCTTGCGCGTATGGAAAATGGTTTTACTGAATTAAATCGTGAACCAGTACCAGTCATTCCATTTGTAGATCGTATTATTCGAAAATTTAAAGCGCTAGCAAGAGAGAAGAACGTTTCACTTTTTGGTGAATTAGATGATATTATACAAGATACTATTTTAATTGATGAAGATCGAATGGAACAAGTCTTTACAAATTTAATTGTAAATGCCATTACACATTCCAATGAAAATGGTAGAATCATCGTTTCCGTTTCGCAAAATAGTGAAGATACTATTTTTGAATTTATAGATTCAGGTGCTGGTATTTCTACGGAAGATTTACCGTTTGTGTTTGAAAGGTTCTATAAAGCCGATAAAGCACGTACTAGAGGTAAGAGTGGAACAGGCCTTGGATTATCAATCGTTAAGAACATCGTGAACGCTCATGGTGGCTCTATTCAAGTATTCAGCGAAATTGGGCAAGGTACGACATTTAAAGTGAAAATACCACATTTTATACGAATAAATGAAAAAGTTGTAGAGTAATCTTGTTTCATATAAAACATTTTAATAAAATAATTGAATTCTCACTTATTATACTTTACGATTAATATAATGAAATATTGATGAATTTAGTGCGATAATCGCATAATAGGGAATCTGGTAAAGTCCAGAACTGTCCCCGCAACTGTAATGTGGACGAAACGAACATACCACTGTTCCATCGGAATGGGAAGGTCGGAGTAGGTTGAAGCAAAGTCAGTAGACCTGCTAAATTCATCCGTTTTCAATTCTTCGGGGAGTGAGAATTTGAAGCAGCAGTTGCAAGTATTACTTGTATCATTATGTTGTTTCGACCCCCTTCATATATTTGAATGGGGTTTTTTTATGCTTTCCAACATACTAGGGGGAGAAATATGAAGAAAATTTTATCAAGTTTGTTTGTCGTTTTATTATGCTTAGGTTTATTTGGGTGTAACAGTGAAACAGCACAAAAAGAAACAAATGTACCAAAAACTGAAGCTGCACAATTTCCTTTAACAGTTAAAGATTCAACTGATCAAGAAATTGAGATTAAAGAAGAGCCTAAAAAAATTATTTCATTAATACCAAGTAATACAGAAATCTTGTTCTCAATTGGTAAAGGAAAAAACGTGATTGGCGTAACTGATTTTGATAACTATCCAGAGGAAGTTAAAGGAATCGACAAGGTTGGTGGAAATAATGCAGATATGACTTATAACATTGAGAAAATCATTTCACTTCAACCAGATTTAGTATTAGCTCATGAATCAAGCCTAGGTATATCCGCAGATGGTTTAGAACAATTAAAACAGGCTGGGATTACAGTGTTTGTTGTGAAAAATGCTGAATCAATAAATGATGTATATGATACAATTAAAGAAATTGGTCAGATCACGGGAAAACTTGATGAATCAAAAGAAGTTGTAAGTGATATGAAAGAAAAATTAGAGAAAATCAGTGAAAAAACTGCAAATATTGGCACGAATCCATTAGTTTGGTTAGAAATTTCTGGACCACCTGAAATATACACGGCAGGAAATGGAACGTTTCTTAATGAAATGATATCAATTATTCATGCGAAAAATGTTGCAGAAAAAGAAAAAGGCTGGGTAATGTATAGTGAAGAATCTGCTATAAAAGCAAACCCGGATGTTATATTAACTACATACGGTGATTATGTTCCTGATTTAGAGAAAGTTGTTCTAGGAAGAAAAAATTGGACCTCAGTAAATGCAATTAAAAATAAACGAGTTTTTGATATTAATGCTGATACAACATCAAGACCTGGTCCAAGACTTGTTGAAGGAGTAGAAGAAATTGCAAAGGCGGTTTATCCAGAGATTTTTAAATAAGAATATATTTTTTATTCCATCATTTGTATTATTGTTATTATTTATTTTAGGGGTTTCGATAGGATCAACATCGATCCCCTTTTATTCTATTATTCAAAGCTTTTCCGATGCGTTTTTTAAAACAACTTTTGTCCCAGATGATATTCAAACGATTGTAATGAATATAAGAGTGCCTCGCGTATTATTAGCGGGTTTAGTGGGGGCTTGCCTCTCATTAGCAGGAGTTGCCTTTCAAGGTATATTAAAGAACCCATTAGCTGACCCTTTTACATTAGGTGTTTCTTCAGGGGCATCAGTAGGGGCAGTTTTTGTCTTATTTTTTCAGATTAGCTTACCAATCGTAACTTATTTTACATTACCTGTTGTCAGTATTCTTTTTGGTTTTTTTACATTATTACTATTGATTGTTTTTGTACGAAAATTAGATCGTTCATTGAATGTTGAAACACTTATTTTAGGCGGGATCATCATTAGCTCATTTTGTTCGGCCTTATTATCATTATTTATTACATTTTCTGATAATGAATTACGCTCTGTAATCGGTTGGTTAATGGGGAATATCGGAGGAAGAGGTATACAGTATTCAATCACACTATTACCATTTTTAATTTTATCCTTTCTCATTTTATTCAGCCAAAATAGACAACTAGATGCAATGACATTTGGTAGTACAAATGCAAAACATATAGGGATTAATGTTAAAAAAGTTACCTATTTAATTTTATTTACAGGAAGTATTTTATCAGGTGCAGCTGTAGCAGTATCTGGGACAATTGGATTTGTAGGATTAGTCGTTCCACATTTTACAAGAGCAATCGTAGGACCGTTACATAGAAAGCTACTACCATTAGCAATGATAAACGGTGCAATCTTTTTAATCGGCTCTGATATTATTTCTAGAGTCATATTAGCTCCAAGAGAATTACCAATAGGTGTTATTACATCTTTAATTGGTGCACCGATTTTTGCAATTATTTTGCTTCAACTGAAAAGGAATAGAGGGAAACTATGATCAATTGTAATCAAATCTCATATTCATATAATGGGATTCAAAAAGATATAAAGGATCTTTCTTATTCCATAAATGAAGGTGAATGGTTAGGTATTATTGGACCAAACGGAAGTGGAAAGTCTACATTTTTACATATTCTTTGCGGACTCCTGAAACCGTTAACAGGGGATGTGATGATTGACGGAGAATATATAACAAAGATGTCTAATAAAGAAATTGCCAAAAAAATCGCCGTCTTATCACAACAAAATTCGTATACATTTTCTTATGAAGTAAACGAAACTGTTAAACTTGGACGCATCGCACATTCAGCCTCGCTTTTTCCAACTTGGACTAAACAAGATGATCACGCAGTTAGTAATGCGTTACTTATGACTAGTACAAACAATATGAAACAAAAATTTATTAGTGAAATTAGCGGTGGTGAGCGACAAAGAGTATTTTTAGCACAAGCTTTTGCGCAAGAAACGCCTTATATATTTTTAGACGAACCAAGCAATCATTTAGACCTAATGCACACGATTAAAATATTAGATTTATTAAAAGAATTACAAGTAAATGAAGAAAAAACAGTGGTAACGGTTTTTCATGATTTAAATTTGGCGAGTTTATATTGTGATAGAATATTAGCGCTAAAAGATGGTGCAACATTCTGTGAAGGCAAAACGGAAGAAGTTTTAACTGAAGAAATACTTGAAGATCTTTACGGGACTTCGTTTCAAATTATGAATAATCCTAATACGAATAAAAAAGTGATTGTTTATAAAAGTAATTATGCTTAAATATTGATGCTCTTTTATATATGATAAATAATTTTTATTTAAATAGATTTAAAAAGTTTATGAAGTTTATGAAGTAGATTTAGAGTCAAATTTTATGAAAGAACAGAATTTAAGTCAAGGAGGAAGTTTTCATGAAGATTTATACTAAAACTGGTGATAAAGGTCAAACAAGCTTAGTAGGTAAACGAGTAGATAAAGATCATTTAAGAGTGGAATCTTATGGCACGATTGATGAGGTCAATACAATTGTTGGATATGCTATGACTTATTTAGATTCAGAAGATACAAAAGACCTTTTTGAAAGCTTACAAAAAATACAGCACGAATTATTCGATTGTGGTGGAGATTTAGCGGTTGTAAAAGAAGGTATTCCATTTAAAACAACAGAAAAAATGGTTGAAGATCTTGAAAAACTGATAGATGAATATATGGATGCAACGCCACCCCTTGAAAAATTTATTTTACCAGGTGGTTCAAAAGCGGCTGCGATTATTCATCAGGCTAGAGCAGTTACAAGACGTGCTGAACGTAACGTCGTGTCATTGATGAAGCAAGAAACAATACATGTGCCAGTTTTTCTATATTTAAATCGTCTATCAGATTATTTCTTTGCACTGGCTCGAGTAATTAACACGAGATTGAATATTAAAGATATAGAATATGAAAGAGGCGCAATCGTATTTAGAACAGATAAAAAATAAAGTAAAATGAATAGTTGTTAATTAGAAAGTTTCTCTAATTAATAACTATTTTTTTGTACTAAAATTTATTTTCTAACATAGAATGGTTGAGTATGAAATAAAATTGAAGGATTACATATGAAAAGACTTCTGTATAAATGATTCTATTTATATGTTCCAAAATATTAATAAGTTGCAGCCATGGATTTGGCTAATGGATCAGTCAATGACTATTAGTATAAATGCAACTTGCCATCGAACAATTGAATGTAAAAAGTAAAAAAAGTACATGAAAAGTGCACATTCAATTGTTCCAGGTCTTATGCTTGTCGGAGCTGACCAGGCGCTTCCACATTTCGTTTTTAGGAGGATTTATTTTATGTTTGATTTGTTTAGAAGGTGTTTGTTAGTTGTTGTATTTGTGTTAACGATTGGTCTTTTGTTTATTGGTGGTAATAAGGAAAAATTTGAAGAGTTTGTGGCGGGTAAAAGTATAAAAGAGATTAAAACCGCATTAAAT
>NZ_JBALMS010000010.1:6796-20726 GCF_036962205.1 Bacillus sp. JJ664
TTTTTGTCAGTTTCATATTAGTATTTTTGTGTTATAAATTTGTTAGAAATATTTATATTTTCTGATATTTCTTTCTATTCTGCTTGAGGGGGTATGTAAACTACTAATATACAAATTATTTTAGTTCTAATATGATCGGTATCGTTAAGAGAATGGGGAGGTATTTAGAATGAAGGATTTACGCAAACTGGTTGTTTCAGGCGTGGTAGCTTCTACACTTTTATTAGGTAGTGTGTCTACATATGCAGCATCGTTTGATGATGTTTCAGGTTTAGATAGTGAAATGTCAATTACGAAATTAGTTTCTTTAGGTTATTTAGTTAACAAAGGTTCTGATTTTAATCCAGAAAAAGGGTTTACAAGAGGAGAGTTTGCTGATTTAGCAGCTAAATTAGTATATCTTGGTAAAGCTCCTTCTAAATCAGTAAAAATTAAAGATACAAAAAATGCAAATGCTGCAAAGCTAGTAAGTAAAGGTTACTTTAAATTAACGAAAAAAGGTGAATTTTTACCTAAGAAGGGCTTAACTTACGCTGAATTATCAAAAGTACTTGCAAGTGGTCTTGGATTCAAAACAAGCTGGTCAAACCGTCCAGTTGATTTCTTATTCTTCTTAGAACGTAAAGGTGTACTATCTATTGATACAAATCTAAACGCTGTTGTAACGAAAGAAGATGCTGCGGTTGCAGTAGACAAGTTCTTACAAGCTAAAGATGTATATAAAGACTTAAATGGCGTTGTAGTAGGTTCAACTCCAAAATCGATCACTCTAAAAAGTGATAGCGGTGTAAAAACTTACAAAATTTCATCTAATGCTTCATTATTCATTGATGATCAAGCTACTGATACAGATGCATTAGGACTTGGTACTGCAGTGGAGGTGATTTTTGATAAAACAGGTAAAGTTGCTTTCGTAAGTGGTTCTGGTCTTGATTCTTATGAAGGAAATCTTGGTTATTCAAACGGTAAAATTACTGTTGGGACAACAACATTAGAAGTTGATCTTAACTTTGTTGTAAGTAGCTTACCAAGTAGTCCAGACAAAGACTTCACTTTCCGTGAATTTACTGGCTATTCTGCTGCTGGTGTAAGTTATGTAGGTTCAGTTTATACAAACTATACGAATGACCAAGTAACTGCATTAAATGCAGCAATTGGAAAACTTACAGATAAAGGCTTATCAGTCACTGCAACTGGTAATTATGTATTTGATTTCTCAGAAAGTGCTCTTGAAAACTTAACATTAACTGCAGATGAAGCAGTCGTTGTAAATGTGACGAAGGATGGTAAAACAGACGTTTCATCAACTTCAGATCTAGTTAAACTAATTGCAGACGGTTATAAATTAACTGCTTCTGTAGAAGTTTCTGCAGAAGGTAAGATTACTGTTGCAAATGTAAAAGCAGAAAAACCTGCAGCAAAATAACTAATTTAATCGAATAAGAGGAGGAAAATAGGTATGAAAAACGTTAAAAGTAAATTCGTATCAACAGCTCTTGCTGCATCAGTAGTATTAGCTGGTTTACCGGGATTACATTCAGACGCAGCATCTGTACGTAAAGGTTTCGATTCTAAAAAAGTTGGTGGGAAAGTTGTTATTTCAACTTTCGCTGATGCAGTAAGTTTAACGCCACTTAATTCGTCAGACTCTGCTTCAATCGATATTACTAGTATGGTGTATGATGGATTACTTACATTAAATAAAAGCGGCGCAGTAGCTCCAGCACTAGCAACTAGCTGGAAAAAAAGCGGCTTAACTTATACTTTCACAATTCGTAAAGGTGTAAAGTGGCATGATGGCAAGCCTTTCACTGCAAAAGATGTTAAGTTCTCATATGATATGTTCATGAATCCAAAAGCTGAGAATCATTACGCTTCATTGTTTGATGCTGTAAAATCTACAAAACTAATCAATGATTATTCGTTCCAAATTACGTTAAAAGAAAAGGATGTTTTATTCCTAGAAAACACAGTTGCAGCAGCACCAATCATGCCTAAACACCAATTCCCTAAAGGTGTGGATGATTATAACAAAAATAATAAAATCCACCGTAATCCAATTGGTACAGGCCCATTCAAATTTAAAGAGTGGAAATCAAATGAGCGTATTGTAGTAACTGCTAACAAAACTTATTTTGATGGTCGTCCATATTTAAATGAAGTTATTACAAAAGTTTTACCTGATGCGAACGTTGAAGCACTTAACTTAATCAAAGGTGATGTAGACTACGTAGAGTCTCTTACACCAAAATTATTAGCACAAGTTAAAAAGGATAAAGATACAACAACTAAGTCTTATGACCAAGGACGTTTTGACTTTATCGGATTTAACGAAGCGGTTAAACCATGGAATAACGAAAAATTCCGTGAAGCATTAGCTTATGGTTTAGATCGTAAGTCAATCGTTTCTAAAATTCAATTAGGACGTGCTTACCAAGGTAGTGGTCCAATGCATCCAAAAATTCCACAAAATAATGACAGTGTAAAAGCACTTCCTTATGATGTGAAAAAAGCTGCTGCATTGTTAAAAGAAATTGGTTATGAAAAACGTGGAAACACATTATACGATAAAGATGGTAAAGCAGTAAAAATCGAGTTTGCTTATAACAATGGTAATAAAACTCGTGAAGCAGTAGCTTTATTAGCTCAACAAAACTGGGCAAAATTAGGAATTAAAGTTACACCACGTGCTTACGAATGGTCTATTTTCTTAGATAAGTATGCTGCTGGGGAATTAGATTGCTTCGCATTAGGATGGAGTGGTTATGATGCAAACGTTGACCATTATCAATTCTTCCATTCTTCAGGTATTCCAACAAAAGCAAACCCTGGCTTATCGAACCGTAACCGTGTTGACGATAAGACAATTGATAGATTATTAGAGCAATATAAACAAGAAGAAAACCGTGAAAAACGTATTAAAATTTACCAAGAATTACACAAATACATGTCTGATCATGAAATCTTAATTTGGACTTACCATCCAAAATTAACGATGGGTTATGATGAAGACTTAGGTGGAATTGAGCCATCGATCTCTAATGATAAGTTCAGCTTAATCGATTGGTACTGGAAAGACGCTAAAAAACGTAAGTAATAGAAAGTAAAGATCAAATTGAGATGGCCGTTTGCGTCTAACTGTCGCTTGCGGCTATCTTTCTAGTAAACTACTTTGTTATTTTAGGGGGGTAAACATGTTTCAATATATTGTAAAAAGAACGCTTCAATCAGTACCTTTGTTGTTTATCATTACAGTAATTTCTTTTGCCCTTATGACATTAGCTCCAGGAGATCCTACAGCAATGTATGAAAATCCAGAGGCCTCAGATGCTGGGTCGAATGTTCAGAAAGAATTGATTGAAGAGAAGTTAGGTCTAGATCAACCTATTTATGTTCAATATTATAAATGGCTAAAATTATTTATTACAGATGGTGACCTTGGCTATTCTTTTGAAGATGGTCAGCCTGTAACGAAGAAAATTGTAGATAAAATTCCTGCAACCTTAACCTTAATGAGTACAGCAATTGTACTTTCAATTTTAATTGCTATTCCGATCGGTGTTTATTCGGCAGTAAAACAATATTCGAAGCTAGATTATTTCTTTACGTCTTATGCTTTCTTGGGAATCGCCGTACCGCAATTTTTCATCGCAATTCTTGTTATTTTATTTTTCTCTATTAAACTAGGATGGTTCCCGGTATCTGGTATGAGAGAAGTGTATGAACATTTTGATTTGAAAGACCGTTTACATCACTTAGCACTGCCAGCGATCACACTAGCTTTTGGTCTAATCGCAACAAAATCGAGATTTATGCGTTCTAGTATGTTAGAGGTTATAAAGCAAGATTATGTTCGAACTGCAAGAGCGAAAGGATTATCTGAGAGAAAAGTAATTTTTAAACATGCTCTACGTAATGCATTAATTCCAATTATTACGATTATCGCATTACAGTTACCAAACTTGTTTGGAGGAGCACTGTTTATCGAACAATTATTTGCATGGCCTGGTATGGGTAGATTATCGATTAATGCCATCTTTATTCGTGATTATCAAGTAATCATGGGCACTACTTTAATTGCAGCTGTATTAGTCGTAATTGCTAATTTAATTGCAGACATCCTATATGCAATCATTGATCCAAGAATTACTTTTGGTAAGAAATAGAGAGGAGTAGCAGACGATGAGTATACCAAATCCAGCGATAGATCCAACATTAAATAATCAGAATATTGAAAAAGAAATGAAAATTGAAAGTAGAGCAGCTGTTATCTGGAAACGATACAGGAAAAATAGATTAGCAGTATTAGGTTTAATCATTTTTGTATTAATTATTTTAATGGCAATATTTGCTCCATTCCTGTCTCCACATAAACCTGAAGTATTTGATATTTTAGATTCAAGTTTAAAACCTAGTAAAAAATATCCTTTTGGTACAGATGCAATGGGTGGGGATGTAATGTCTCGTTCATTCTATGGGGCTAGAATCTCATTATCAGTAGCGATTTTAGCGATGATTTGTACTGTTTCAATCGGTGTTATTTATGGAGCGATAGCTGGATTTTTTGGAGGGTTTGTAGATAATACAATGATGCGTATTATTGATGCGATCCAGTCGATTCCAACTTTCTTCTTATTATTAATTGTTGCTTCATTAGTAGTTCCATCATTATGGTCGACAGTATTTGTTTTAAGTATTGTCGGTTGGACTAGTATGGCAAGGATTGTTCGTGGAGAAATTTTGTCGTTAAAAAGGCGAGATTATATTGAAGCAGCCAGAGCAACTGGTGAAAGAAGTACCAGTATTATCTTTTATCATATTCTTCCGAATGCAGTTGCACCGATCATTGTCATTGCAACTTTAGACATTGCTGCAAATATATTAGCTGAAGCCTCACTTAGCTTTTTAGGTTTAGGGATTCAACAGCCAAAACCAAGTTGGGGTAATATGTTAACTTCGGCGCAAGATTTAACATCAATCGTAGATCAAACTTGGACGATAATTCCACCAGCATTCTTTATCATTGTAACTGTTTTATGTGTGAATTTTATTGGTGATGGATTACGTGACGCTCTTGATCCACGCATGAAGCAATAGGAGGATTACAAGATGACGACTACTTTAAAAACTGAAACAATCGTATCTGTAGAGAATTTAAAAACATATTTTTACACTGAAGATGGTGTCGTACCAGCAATAGATGGAGTAAGCTTTGAAATTAGGAAGGGCGAAACATTAGCGATCGTAGGAGAATCTGGAAGTGGAAAAAGTGTTACATCATTATCAATTATGGGACTAATTCCAAGTCCTCCAGGTAGAATTGAAGCTGGTGATATTCATTTTCATAATGAAAGCCTTTTAGATAAAACTGAAAAAGAAATGCGGCAAATTAGAGGAAATCAAATTTCGATGATATTCCAGGAGCCAATGACTTCTCTTAATCCAGTTTATAAAATTGGCGATCAAATAATGGAATCAATCATTCTTCATCAAAAGCTATCAAAAAATGAAGCAAAAAAAGAAGTGATTCGTTTATTGAATTTAGTTGGGATTCCCGAGGCGGAACGAAGACTGAATCAATATCCACATGAACTAAGTGGTGGGATGAGACAACGTGTAATGATTGCCATTGCACTTGCTTGTAATCCGGAAGTATTAATTGCTGATGAACCAACTACTGCTTTAGATGTAACGATACAAAATCAGATATTAGCACTGATGAAAAAATTAAAAAAAGAAACAAATATGTCGATTATGTTAATAACGCATGATTTAGGTGTAGTTGCTGAAATGGCAGACCGAGTTGTTGTTATGTATTCAGGACAAGTTGTTGAACAAGGTGATATTTTTACAATCTTTGAAAATCCAAAACATCCATATACAGAAGGTCTACTACGTTCTATGCCAAGTGTAGAAAAACGAATTGGGAAACTATATGCAATCGATGGTGTGGTTCCTAATCCATTAAATCTACCTAGAGGATGTCGATTTGCACCTCGTTGTGAATACGCAACGGCTTTATGTCATGAGGAAATGCCTGAAATTCAATCAATTAGCGATGATGAAGTTGTACGTTGCTGGAAATACACTGATCGTTGGGAGGCGTAAAAATGGTGAATAGTTTTTTAGAAAAAACAGAAAAAGTCGAAGAAACTAACTTGAAAACTGATCAAGAAGTTCTTTTAAAAGTAGATGACATCAAAATGCACTTCCCAATTAAAGGTGGATTGTTTGGTAAAGTACAGGCTCACGTAAAAGCGGTTGACGGCGTTTCATTTGATATTTATAAAGGTGAAACATTTGGCCTTGTAGGTGAAAGTGGTTGTGGAAAATCAACTACCGGAAGAATCTTATTAAGATTATTAGAAGCTACTAGTGGTTCAGTTGAATTTGATGGGATTGATTTATTTTCTCTAAATTCTCAGGAACTGAGAGAGAAACGACGAGATATGCAATTAATTTTCCAAGATCCATTCTCGTCTTTAAATCCAAGATTAAGTGTTGGTGAAACAATCGCGCGAGTATTAAAAATCCATGGAATGAATGATGCAGCAGCTCGTGAAAAAAGAGTAAAAGAGTTATTAGAGTTAGTAGGTCTGAGTGCATTCCACATGAGAAGATACCCTCATGAATTTAGTGGTGGGCAAAGACAACGAATAGGGATTGCAAGGGCGTTAGCGCTAAATCCGAAATTAATTGTATTAGATGAGCCGGTGTCAGCTCTTGATGTTTCAATCCAATCACAGGTTGTAAACTTATTAGAAGAGCTACAAGAGGAATTTGGACTAACGTATTTATTCGTATCACACGGACTAAATATTGTTCGTCATATTAGTAATCGAGTTGGCGTTATGTATTTAGGGAAGATGGTAGAATTAGCAGATTCTGACACACTTTTTGAAAATCCAAAACACCCATATACAAAAGCGCTAATTTCAGCAAATCCTATTCCAAATCCAAGATTGCGTGATAAAGAAAAGATTATTCTTGAGGGAGACGTACCTAGCCCTATTAATCCACCTAGTGGCTGCCGTTTCCATACAAGATGTCCTTACGTACAACCAAAATGTAAAGAAGTAGAACCAATCTTTACAAAATCAGGAGAAGGTCAGTACGTAGCTTGTCATTATCCGTTGAATTAAGTTAAAATTAAATTAAAAATTGCGCAAGAATGTTCGTGGTAGATGAGCATTCGAATTTGACGGAGGAGTTCGAAGTGGAAAAAAGAATGTTAGTTGTTCATGAGAATCATGAATTAAGCATCGAAATTATGAATTACTTCCAAGAGATGTTTACTATTCAATCTTATCCAAATGGATTACAGGGGTTAGTAAAGGCAATCGATTGGAAACCTAATATTATCATTCTTAGTGCTTCATTACAAAATGTAGATAGTGTTGAACTTTGTAGACAACTACGAGAAAGTTTGAACACGATATTAATTATTTGTTCATCGGATTTAACTGATCATCAAAAGATAAATTATTATTCCTCTGGCGCAGATGATATCGTTGATTTTCCGTTGAATTTAGATATACTGAAATGCAAATTACAAGTTCACTTAAAGCACCATATTGTGAATGAATTTAAAGAGGCTGATACAATTCGTTTCGGTAACCTGGTTATGAATAAACTTACATACAAAATTCATTATGAGGAGCGCGAGCTTAGTTTTACGCGTAAAGAATTTTCAATATTATGGCTTCTTGTTAGTAGACAGGATATTGTTGTAACTCGTTCTGAATTAGTAAAAATAGTTTGGAGTTACGAACATGTTGATGATGATCGAATGGTTGATACTCATTTAAATCGTTTAAGAAAAAAATTAAAACAATATGAAATGAATTTAAGTATAAAAACTGTGTGGGGAATTGGTTATAAACTCCAACTAGAAAACTTTAAACCGCATTTACAATTTTCAAATTAATGGTCTGTTTTAGGAACTTTTCATAGAATCATTCACTTAGCTATTATTAGAAGAAGTGATATGATATGAAAAGTTCTATTTTTTTTATGTTAACGAAAATCTTGTGGAAAATGTTTGAAATTCAAGGAGAGTAATTCAAAAGGATACTGTCATGCAAATATTAGATTTCAAAACATTCCAATCAAAAGTATTGAGTATATTGTATAAACATTAAATTTAATATAGAAAAAAAGAGAAGACTTTTTTTATTTACAAACTGTATTTATTTTAGTAACATTAAGTTGTAATTTAATATTCGATCTATCTTCGGGGCGGGGTGAAATTCCCCACCGGCGGTGATTAAGCTTAGCTTATAAGCCCGCGAGCCTTTAATTTGGGCAGGATCTAGTGCGATTCTAGAGCCGACAGTATAGTCTGGATGGGAGAAGATGGAGGTTCGCAAGTTCAAAAAATTTACCTTTTTGAACGCTTATTTGGCGTGCTGAAATTTCTCCCCTATATTTACTGTATAGGGGATTTTGTATTTCTATGTGATTTTTGCCGATATTTAGCTTTTTATCCTGATATTCTTAATTAATTACAATTAAATAAATGTGCAAAATCACGCTTGTCTAAGTAAGCGAACCTTTCATTTTTCTTGGTATGATCGGGAAAAAGGAGAGAGGTAATTATGCAACAACGTAACAACAAAGTTTTAAAAATGGTAGTGGTGGCAATGCTGAGCAGTATTTCATATTTATTGATGCTGTTAGATTTTCCAATTCCTGCTTTTCCAGTATGGCTACAAATTGATTTTAGTGAGGTACCAGCATTAATTGGTGCAATTATTTTTGGGCCAGTTGCAGGGGTTTTAGTAGAATTAATAAAAAACATCCTTCATTATATTATTGTGGGAAGTATGACTGGAGTACCGATTGGGGAATTTGCAAACTTCAGTGCAGGGGTATTATATATCTTACCTGCGTCATATTTCTTTAGAAAGTATCGTTCAATTAAAGGCTTAACTTTAGGGTTAGTCGTTGGTACTGTTGTGATGACAGGGATCTTAAGTATTTTAAATTATTTTGTTTTATTACCTGCTTATGCTTATTTTATGAATTTTAGTTTACCGAATGAGGTAATTGTTACTGCGATTATGCCGTTTAACGCAATAAAAGGGTTATTAATTATGATTCTTACATTAGTATTATTCCCTAAATTAATCGTGTGGTTAAATCAAAGAGTTAATGCTCATAACGTATAAATAGATGAATGTGCCTGCAATTTGTGGGCACATTTTTTGTTTTTTTATTGTGGTGAAAAAGAAGTGTGTGGAATTCCACTGCAAGATGCTCGCTTTCCATGGGGCTGACGCTGAGCCTCCTTAAAAAAAGGAAGGCATGCTAAAACCACGACGTCCTGTCGTAACGCATGCATGACCCACTTCCTGTGGGCCTCCTGTGGGGTCTCAACTGTCTAGCATTTCCTATAGGAGTCGAGCAACCTTCCGTTCCATTTAACTTTTTTAAAAAAATCGAATCATCTCTAAATGACTTTATTCAACTACCTAAGTTAAGCAATCCATTCTTAAATGCTTTTATTCAATTACGTAGATAAAGTTCAATATTTCCTTACATGCTTTTATCCCTAATATACTAATACACAAAAATATAGACACAATCCTTATCAAAGTGAATAGATTTAACTCATAAAATAAAAGCACCACAATCTAATGGAGGAAGGCAGCGCTCAAGATCCTCTTATAAAAATATTTACAAACAACAATCCATTAGACAAACAAAAAAACACTGAGTGTTTTTTTAGTGAAAATAAAAAAACGACGATTTACATCGTCGTTATTTTTACTATTCGAATTTTAAAGCATCGCCATCGAATGAATCGTCTGCTACTTTGATTGAGTCTGTTGGACATCCTTCAAATGCATCCATCATGTCATCTAATAACACGTCTGGAATTTCAACAATACCTTGGTTATCATCTAAAGTAACGTATGCAATCCCCTCATCATCATAGTCATAGATATCTGGTGCAGCAGCGCCACATGCGCCACAAGCGATACAAGTGTCTTTATCAACGATTGTATATTTTGCCATTGTGTTGACCTCCCAAATTATTCCCTGTTTTAATTACAGATACTATTTTTGTAATGTACCTGTAAATATTTTAAAACGGTTTCCGAAACTTTTCAATATAATTGTAACAGGTTTTGCAAAAATAGAGAAATGAAGAATGAAAAGGTTAAATAATTAAGTATTTTTATCATATTAAAATGGTTCGGATATTGATACATATGATAAGCTAGAAGAAATTAAAACTATCATTACAAATAGTTTTGAATATTTTATAGTTAAAATTTGTTACACATAAAAATATTCAAATATATTATACAATTTTTGTTCGAGAGGATTAGGATGAATAAATTAACGATACTAGAAGAAGTCGTATTATTTTTAGTCAATCGATATAATGGTGAGCGAACAATACAGGGCATTACTTACTTATTAAAGGGAAAGCAAAGTGCACAGATCATTCAGGATAGTCATTTTTATCAGGTGACAAATTTTTTTGGCCTTTACCAATTCCTTACTCAACAAGATATGCAGGATTTAATAAAAGGTTTAAGGGAAAAAGGATATCTTGAAAAAATTGAAGGAAATAATATTTATCGAGTAAGTCATAGAGGTTCAAAGTATTTACAAAATGTAAAATGTCAATTTCATGAATTTCAATATATTAATGGGTTAAGATTTGCCAGTGTACAAAAAATCTTTTGGAGAAGACTTTCGCTTTTTTTTCAAACTATCTCAAACATCAATCATAATATTAAATATTTTAGAGCTGTTCAGCAAGAAAATGATGTACAAGATTGGGTGAAGTACGAATTATTAAATGCTAAGGGGAATAAAAAAGATTTAGTGATTCATTTTCATACTGAATTACATCATATATTAAAGCAGCTACAGTTTGATGATGCCTCTATCATTGTGAAACGGCTAACTGGAGCAAATACTTATGGGATGACCTTGGAGCAAATAGCGACTAGAGCAAATAAAAGTGAAGAGCTAATCTATATTCATTCTGTTAATGCAATGCATCATATGCTAACTATTCTGACTGAACAAACAGCAGAATATCCATTACTAAGTCGATTTTTAAAGGGGAGTATTAGCTCCAATATTACAAATACTTCGATTGAAACGAAACGTTTATTTCAAGCTGGTAAAACAATTATAGAAATTGCAACGATTCGACATTTGAAAATAAGTACAATAGAAGATCATATTGTTGAATGTGTGTTAAGTGATGATTTGATGTCAATTGATCAATTTATTAGTAATGAAGAATATAACAAAGTTAAAAGGAAAATAGAGGAGTTACAGACTAGGAAATTAAAAGATATTAAGGAAGCGCTTTTAAATGAAGTCACGTATTTCCAAATTCGTATTACTCTTGCAAGAATGGGTGATCTAAAATGGAATTAAATCAATTGCTAAAAGAAAAGTTTGGATATGAATCATTTCGAAAAAATCAACATGATATAATCAATGACTTAATTCATCAAAAAGATGTACTAGCGATGTTACCTACAGGTGGTGGGAAATCTTTATTGTATCAATTTTCTGGATTACTACTACCGGGCTTAGTTGTCATTGTCTCACCACTTTTATCATTAATGGAAGACCAAGTTGAACAATTAAGGGCTTTTGGTGAAAAAAGAGTGATTGCATTAAATAGTTTTCGAAGCTTTGAACAGAAAAAGCATCTTTTACAAAATTTACAATCCTATAAATACATTTTTGTATCACCTGAAATGCTACAAAATCAATTTTTAATTCAAAAGCTTTCTCAAGTGAAAGTTTCGTTATTTGTTGTTGATGAAGCACATTGTATATCTCAATGGGGACATGATTTTAGACCAGAGTATAGATCTCTTGGTGAAGTTAAAGAGCATTTACAGAATCCAACCGTATTAGCGTTGACCGCAACTGCAACAGAAAGTGTAAGAAATGAAATCATATCAACCTTGAAGCTTGATTTTGTACAAACATATATTGAGTCGGTTAATCGTGAAAATATTGCAATTCACATAGAACATGTAGAGTCAGAAGAAGAAAAAATTGAACAATTAATATATTATGTAAAACATTTAAACGGCCCCGGTATCATATATTGCGGTACGAGATCGATGTGTGAGAACATTTCACGTATTGTGAATGAATCAATAAATTGTCGAGTCGCTTATTATCATGGTGGGATGGACCAAGAACAAAGAATTTTAATTCAACAGCAATATATTCAAAATCAAATAGATTTAATCGTTTGTACAAGTGCATTTGGTATGGGGATAAATAAGCCGAACGTAAGATTTGTCATTCATTTGGGATATCCTTCAAATATTGAAAATTATCTCCAAGAAATTGGCAGAGCTGGTCGAGATGGAGAACCTAGTGTGGCGATTTTATTTGTAAGTGAAAATGATCATGACTTACCTTTACGTTTAATTGAAGACGAACTACTTTCAATGTATCAACTAGAATCGTTTTTGTCCTATGTAAAAAAGTTAAATGAGTCAATTGTTCATCTAACAGACCACTTGATCGTGAATTGGAAAGCAACATTTCAATTTAGTGATATTCAATGGCAGACATTATTTAATGAATTGAATAAATCGAATATAATTGAAGATAATCAATTGTTTACTGATCGACTGAATATGGACTTCTTAAAAGAATTAGAAAGAACAACCAATGAAAGAAGAAAAGTAAAATATGTAAAGCTAAAATCTATGAAAGATTTTCTAGCTTCAACGATTTGTTATCGTGAAAACTATCTTTCAGTATTTAGCGAGTCCTTAACGAGTAGACCTATAAATTGTTGTAATCATTGTGGATTTTCATTTGAACAGTATTTTTCAAATGTAAGTAATATAAGTAAAGATGATGTTTATACATATTCTTGGGAGGAAGATCTAAGAAAAAAATTAGGTCTGTGAGGAACAACCGATATGGAAAATGAATTAAGTCGACAAAATATTTCTATTAAAAATCTAAAAAAGAGTGTGTATGGTACGCAATTAATCATTTTATTAATCGCAATCATCTGTATTGGATTTTTTATTGGATTTGATGATTTTGCTGAAAAACAATCAACTTTTTTTAGCCTTAAAACGTTCATCTTTGGGATTGGTGGCGGAATTGTATTAGTATTATTTAATATACTATTAAACTATACAGTACCAGAAAGATTTTTAGATGATGGTGGATTTAATAAAAAGTTTTTTACGTCATTATCTGTGTTTGAAATGACTATTCTATGTGTTTTAATTGCCTTATCAGAAGAAATATTTTTTAGAGGATTTGTCCAAACGAAATTTGGCATCATTTTGGCATCCATTGTTTTCGCGTTAGTTCATTTTCGTTATGTAAAAAAACCTGTTTTATTTGTGATTGTCTTATTAGAAAGCTTTTTTATTGGCTATTTATATTTAATTACTAAAAATATATTAGCAGTTTTTATTACACATTTTATCCTTGATTATGTATTGGGTTTATATATGAAATTTAGCCTAGAAAGTGAAGAAGAGATATGAGTAGAAAAGATCGTGAAGAACTTCAGGTTGGTGGTTTGAAAAGAAAACACAAATCGAAAATAGGTATTGATGAGACACCGACAGTTGATATGTTAAATTTGCCACCCAGAAGTAAATCAATTCAAAAAAAAGAAGATGAGAGAAGACCTTGGTGGAAAATTAAATATCCTCTAATCACTGCACTTGTGTTTCTGTTTATCTTATTACCAATTGGAGTAGTAGCACTAGTACAATATAAATATGAAGGAATTTTTTCAAATAAAAGTAGTTTATTTATTCCTTCAAATAAATTTGAAAAAGTAAAAATTACTTCGACAGGGGAGAAAAATCAACCGCAAGAAGAAACAACAAAAGGAGAAAACCAGAAGCCTGCGAAAACAAATGAAAATAAAGATCCTCAAATACCAGTTCCA
>NZ_JBALMS010000011.1:0-62005 GCF_036962205.1 Bacillus sp. JJ664
GCATGCTAAAACCACGACTTCCTGTCGTAACACATGCATGATCCACATCCTGCGGGGTCTCAGTCCTCCGGCATCCTACCACAGGAGATGAGCACTTTCCGTAGTAATCAACTTCTGTCTATGATATTTTTAATTCAAAAATAACAATCTTTTGGAAAAGAGCAAAAAAAAACATCACTATCATAAAGTGATGTTTTTTTATATCAATAAATTTTCTTCTAGAAAATTGTATATATTATCAACTAGTTCCGTCGGAGTCTCCCCCGTTATAACTTCCCCTTCAACCAATGCAAAAAGTGATAAGCTACATTTTCCACAGTATCCCAGGCATCCGTATTCCAATACATCTAGATTCGGATCACGTTCAAGCTGCTCTAATGCTTTTTGGGCACCGTTTGCTAGGTTTTTAATACAAAATTCAACTAATGGTCTCAATTTTTTTCACTCCTTGCTCCTCATAAAGTTACTCTTTTTTTAAAAAAAGGTCAATCATTTTAGATTTATTAGGAACAAGGTTTATTTTACTAAGTAAGACGTTGTTATTTCATCTCAAAATATATATAATATAATTGTCGAAAATTAGAAAAATTATTTTTATTTATTGCTAATAAAACAAAAGGGGAACAACAACTATGAAAAACCTCGTATTACTAGGTGGCGGATATGGAAATGTTCGTGTTTTATCTCGATTATTAACATCAGCCTTACCTGAGGACGTTCATATCACACTAATTGATCGGAATTCTTTTCACTGCTTTAAAACTGAATACTATGCATTAGTTGCTGGTACAGTACCAGAGCAGCATATCCGAATTCCATTTCCAACTCATGAAAAATTAACTGTTGTATATGGGGATATTACAACAATTGATACATCAAACAAACAAGTGATATTAAACAATGGTAAAACAGTATCATATGATGATTTAGTGATTGGTCTAGGTTGTGAAGATAAATATCACAACGTACCAGGTGCACAAGAGCATACTTATAGTATTCAAACTATTGAAAACACAAGAATTGCTTATGAAAATGTAAATAGTCTCCCTCCTAACTCTGTAGTTGGTGTTGTTGGTGCTGGTTTAAGTGGTGTAGAAGTTGCAAGTGAATTAAGAGAAAGCAGAAGCGATTTAAAGATTTTACTATTCGATCGCGGAAGTAGAATTCTATCCATGTTTCCAGAGAAGCTTAGCCATTATGTTCAAAAATGGTTTGACGAGCACGACGTAAAAATTATTAGTAATTCAAATATTACTAAGGTTGAACAGAATACTTTATTCAACCATGATGATGAAATTCATTGTGATGCTGTTATTTGGACTGCTGGAATCCAACCAGTTGAAGTTGTTCGAAATCTAGATGTTGAAAAAGACAATAGTGGAAGAATTGTGATTACAAAATATCACCATATTCCAACAGATGAACATGTTTATGTAGTTGGAGATTGTGCAGCATTACCATATGCACCGTCTGCACAGCTTGCAGAAGCACAAGCAGAGCAAATTGTTACCATCTTACAAAAAAAATGGAATGGTGAACAACTGCCAGATGAAATGCCACAAATTAAATTAAAAGGTATTATGGGTTCTCTTGGTAAGAAACATGGTTTCGGTTTATTTAATGAACGTCCTCTATTAGGACGAGTACCAAGACTGATTAAGTCAGGTATCCTATGGTTATACAAATACCACAATGGTTGATCAACAAAAGACCCTTAGCGATTGCTAAGGGTCTTTTGTTCATTATTTATTGTTCAGTTTTATCTGAACGCATAACTTCTTTTACACTTTCGACCATACCTAAAAGTCTTGTAGCATCTGTCGGAATAACAAGTTTTGATGCAGTTCCATTTGCTACTTTTTCTAATGCTTCCATTGAACGTAATTGTACCATTTCTTTTGTAGGTGAAGCAGCTTTCCAAACATCTAATACTACTTGTTCACCGCGGGCTTTTGCTTCTGCAAGTTTTATGATTGCTTCAGCTTCCCCTTCTGCACGTAGAACTTGTGACTCTTTATCGCCTCGTGCTCTTTCAATTTGGCTTAATCGTTGTCCTTCAGCTTCAAGAATTTGAGATTGCTTTTCCCCTTCAGCTTTTAGGATTTTCGATTCCTTTTCACCTTGAGCGTTTAGTACTTTTTCACGACGAGTACGTTCTGCTTGCATTTGACGCTCCATCGCATTTTGGATATCAATCGGCGGAATAATATTACGAATCTCAACACGATTAACTTTCATTCCCCATTTATCTGTTGCTTGGTCAAGTATTGCACGTAGTTTATTATTAACCGTATCACGGCTTGTTAACGTTTCATCTAAATCTAATTCCCCAATTAAGTTACGTAATGTTGTTGCTGTTAAATTAGAGATTGCTGATAGCGGATTAGCAATTTCATACTCATGTCGAACAACGTCAGTAACTTGATAGAACACAACTGAATCCACTTGAATACTTACATTGTCTTTCGTAATCATTGATTGAGGTGGAAAATCCACAACTGTTTCACGTAATGTTTTTTTACTTGCAACTCTTTCTATAAATGGAACAACAATATGAATTCCACTCTCTAATTTACGATGGAATTTACCTAATCGTTCAACTAGATAAACTTCAGATTGACGTACAATTCTAATACTCGATAATAATAGTAATACGACGAATAAAACAATAATCCCTATAATAATTGGACCATATGGAATTTCAGACATAACCCACTTCTCCCCTGACTAAATATTTGTTACGTATAATGTTGCACCTTCTATTTTTGTTACAACAACCTTTTCACTTAATACTAATGGTTCGGTCGAGCGAATAGTCCACTCATCTCCATAAACTTTTGTAGTGCCTAATGTATCATCTGTCAATTCAATCGATGAAACAATTACTTCCTTACCAAGTAAAGAGTTCACACCATTTTCTATCGTTTTATGTTGATGTATTCTCTTAGCAAAATTCTTCGTACTTAACCAAAGAATAAGCGCACTTATTATAAAAGTAATAAAAGTTAAGATGATCGAGTCAGTTAAATAACTTACGATTGCTGCTAAAATACAAGCGATTCCAATCCATAAAAAAACAAATGTAATTGAAAACATTTCTATAATAACTAATATAACGCCAATTACAAACAAGCTAATTGCGACCATACCACCCCTCCTCACAGTCTATATATATGCCAAATTTTGTAATTTATCTTTCACTTATATTCTAACATGTAAATTAGTCCAATTTACATAGAAATCTTGAACATTATTAAAACTACATTAAAAAACCTCCTTATTTGCATAAAGAGGTAACAAAATTATTGTTCAATTGCTTGATATACGTCTTTCAGTTTTGGATTCCCTTCTCCAACCACTGTTCCATTTACCAACACGACTGGGTAGAAATATTCATCATTTCTAACTCTTTCTGCAAAATCTTCTTTTTCGTTATCATCAACATTAAAAATATCGATATATTGAAAATCAAATGCTATGTCAGGATACTTTCTTTGTAGTGCTGCTTGAAGCCATTCAAATGTTTCGATTGAAGATGGCATTCCTACACAACTTGCACAAATAACTTCAGCCCCAAAAACTTCCACTAAAATTTTATTACTCATTTTCTCCTCCTAGCATACAATAACTGTGTGTCCTAAAAATTAAAACAACACAAAGTACTCTGTAATAGATTTTTTCCTCTTAACTGATTATAATAAAATTAGTGAAAGGAGTCGATAAGTATGGACATGAAAGAACAAGTACAAGAAGTATTAGATAAATTAAGACCATTTCTTCTTCGCGATGGTGGAGACGTTGATTTAGTTGATATTGAGGATGGTATTGTTAAACTACGCCTTTTAGGTGCATGTGGAAGCTGCCCAAGTTCAACGATTACCTTAAAAGCTGGTATTGAACGTGCTCTATTAGAAGAGGTACCTGGCGTAATTGAAGTAGAGCAAGTATTCTAATTCAATTAAAAAAAGAGAAGGGATATTATCCCTTCTCTTTTTTACTTTAACCAATTAATTTCTCTAATTCCTAGTTTAGCTATTGGCAGACCTATCATTTCATAGAAGTTACCTAAAAAAGATTCAAACTCACTTGTCGTTTCTAAATAATGTACTAGCTTACGTTCATGCCTTTTTCGATCCGCATCTGTCTTAGATAAATAATAACCTTCAATCGTTTCAAAATAATGTACTGGGAACAGAAGTCTTGCATACAAAAGTCGCCAAGAAAATGTTGATAGTGGACTTTTCTTTTCATAACTATACAAAAATGATAGTATTTTTTTTCGATAATTTCCGCCACTGTTTTCTAAATACTCATCCCTAACCCACTCTGCCAAATCCCTTGAAGGATGATCATAAATCCATTCTGTAGGTATTTTTGCAAAATGTATTTCTTTCATTTTTCTCTCAGCCATTTTTTGGTGACATATCGTCGCAGAATCAACAATTTGAGGTGTGTCATCTAATTCTGTATCAACAACATACTGAATCGCATTCTCTGTCATTCCAAGATAGTACGGAAATGATTCGATGAAGGTTTGTTCAAAATAATTTTCAGGGTGACTATTCACCTTATTTTGCCAAAATCTTTCTAACTGCTCTAAGCGTTTTTCCCATAAAGACTTCCATTGGCCAATTCTTTTCAATTGCTTTAAATCCTCGCTATACTTTTTACCGCGTAAATGAAAAACTGCTAATTCTTCTCCGAAGTTCGTGCTTGTGCTTCGATCACTTTGACGAAAACTTTTAAATAAAGAATAATTACTGCCAGCAATTTTACTTACATAATACCCCTGAACATTTTGAACAAAAGTTGCAACTGTTTGATCCCCTGTTGTGCTCATAAAATCACTCAATCGTTTCATTTCCTGTAAATCATCTTCTTTTAAATTTCCAATTGGCACAAGAAAATACACTCTATTCCTCTGCCAAAACATGTAATATGACTGAACTGACAGAAGCTCAGCTGGTTGAATTTGATAATGATGAAACAAATCTTGAATGATGTTTTGATTTCTAATAAACATCATCACTCACATCCTTTAAATTACTACTTATTAATGTATATGTCACAAACCCAAAAACCTGTACCCATACTTTTCACTTTAAAACATAAACCGAATGACCCTTCACAAAAATGTGCAAATTGACGTATAAATATAGAAAGGTGGAGGCGACTGATTAGCTCCGACAAGCATAAGACGAAAACCAGTAAAGGTGCTTTTTACCTTTAATGGGGTTTGGCTTATGACCTCGAGGAGCTAGGAGCCGGAACTAGACAAATAGAAAAGTGGAAGGCGTTCGCTCAGCCCCGACAAGCATAAGACAAGGACCGGAAAGGTTGCTCTTTAACCTTTATTGGGCTTTGGCTTATGACCTCGAGGGGCTAACGCCTGGAACTAGACATACTGAAAAGGTGGAGGCGACTGGTTAGCTGCGACAAGCTTAAGACAAAAACCAGATTGTTCATCATAAATCAAGAAAACCTTTACTATCGTTTTTCGTAAAGGATTGGTAAGAACTAACATAGAAAAAAAGCTATAAAGATCCTCAAAAATTGAAAACATATCAAGAGTTAGATTCGGAAGAAACTATTCGAAATTTGTTTATTTAAGTGATTAGAAATATGGCTGGAACCCCTTAAATGTAAATTTTTTATATAAATTGAGTTCATTTTGATGATTAACATTTTTTTATAAAGGGGAATTATGTTCAATCTAGAATCATATATATTTAAACCTCTGTTTAATTAAAAAATTGGCTCTTTATCCTTGCATATTTCTAATCGTTTCAGTAGTTCATTCAATTTTAGTTACATTCCCACTAAATAAATTAATTGATAAGGAAAAGGTGATGAAATGGAATTTTTAAATCACGATCTAGAGAAGACTGCACTATCATTATTAGAAAAAAGAGGTGTAACGCTAGATGATATTGCCGATTTAGTTTATTTTTTACAGAGTAAATATCATGATGATTTATCGATGGAAGAGTGTTTACACAATGTTAAAAGGGTCTTAACAAAGCGTGAAATACAAAATGCCGTCATTACCGGTATTGAGTTAGATATATTAGGTGAGCAAAATAAATTACAGGAGCCTTTATTATCCATTATTAAGAGAGATGAAGGTTTATACGGAATAGACGAAATCATTGCCCTTTCCATTGTAAATGTTTACGGGTCGATTGGTTTTACGAATTATGGTTATATCGATAAAATGAAACCTGGCATTTTAGAAAGATTAAATGATAAATCAACTGGTATGGTTCATACGTTTCTAGATGACATTGTTGGTGCAATTGCCGCTGCAGCATCTAGCAGATTGGCTCATCGTGCAGCTCATAAAAACTCCGATGAACGTAAAGGTGATAAATAAAAAAACATAAAGCACTCGGCTAATAAGCTGAGTGCTTTTCCATTTTGAAACGGTCGTTATCAGAGCTTTTATTAAATATATTGTAACCATTCTTCTAATGAGTGAACTGAATAAGTAGGTTGCTTTTCATAATTAGCTAACATTTCTTTCGTCGTTACACCCGTATGTACAAGTAAAGTATCTATACCAGTATGAATTCCAGCCAAAATATCGGTATCGTAATAATCACCAACCATTAGCGTATCTTCTTTTGGTACTCCTAGTACTTTTAGTGCTTGTTCCATAATAATTGATTCAGGTTTACCGATAAAAATTGGTTTGACCGTCGTAGAAACTGCAATCACAGATGTTAATGATCCATTTCCAGGTAATAGTCCTCTTTCAGTTGGAAGTGCAATATCGCCATTTGTAGAAATAAATGTAGCACCATTTCTAACTGCTAGACACGCTTTCGCTAATTTCTCATAATTGATATCTCGATCTAGACCACTTACAACAAAATCTGGTTGATCATCAGTAATTCTTAGGCCAACTTCCTCCAAAGCAAATGTTAGCCCCTCTTCACCAATCATATAGACTGATGCATTTTCTTTTTGTTCTTTTATATAATTAGCTGTTGCGTTACTTGTTGTAAATACTTGTTCCTTTGTCGTAGGAATATTAAAGCGATTAAGTTTATCTGCAACTTGTTCTGGTTTACGTGTAGAATTATTTGTTACAAATAAATAAGGAATTCCTTTTTCTTTTAATGCTTCAATAAAACGACTAGCTTCTTCAATTTGTTCTTCACCACGATACATGGTACCGTCTAAGTCAATTAAATATCCTTTATACTGCTTCATGTTGACACTCCTTCAATCCTCTTAAAGAACGTTTATTTCTCTTTGTCGCTACTAAAGGCATTTACGACACCAAGCTCTTTATTTAAATAAGTATGTACTGCAATTGGAAATGCTTTGTATGCACTAATATTTTCTACAAAAGTAGACATGATAGTTTCTGTAGTTGATGTTGTATAATCTTGTAATAAATGCTTACGAATCGGTATTAGTTTTTTAATTGCCTCACCTAATTCTTTCGTAATTACTTTTTCATCCATTAATATATCAACAATGTCATCATAACTACCAGGATCCCTCATGATGAATCCGTCAATCATTGCATTACCAATATCTAAAATACTGTCGATAAAAAGTTGCGTCATTCTTTCAAATGCGAGCACCTCAGTTTGATTACTTGGTTTACTATTTGAATCATAATAATTAAGCATTGAGTTGAATACTTCTATTCGATCAATAATACTTTGACGATTAATAAAGTACATATGTACACTTCCTTCTCAATTCTATCTTCTACATTTTATGAACATATATTTATTTTATAGCTAAATTCGAAAAAAATCGACATCAATGAAAGCGTTTCTGCTCGATATTTGATATAGTAGATAGGTAAATGATTGGGACCCGACAGTTAATCTGTTGAACTTTGTAGTTAAAACAGCATCATATTATGTTTACTCAAATTGAAAATCCCATCAAAAATTTAAAAATTTTAAGAAACTATATTGAATGATAATATTGGGGGTAACGAATAATGAGTGAGCGTTTTTTCTTATACGATGATGTAACTCAAGCGAAAACAAGATTTTTAAGCTTTATGGGAGAAGAAGAAAGGCATGACCTTGCTTTAATTTATTCTGATCGTCATTACGGAAAAGTTATTGTATTAGACATACAAAGTAACCGTTTTGCAATTATTGGATCAGATGATTTAAAAGAGGAAGGTTATTTAGAATTTGCTTTTGGAATCACAGAACAAAAAGCCGCAGAGTTATTAGATTTCCTAACTGAAGTAATTTATTAATTTAGATTTTTTTTGTGGATAACCTAAAACGAATTGAAAAAGAGTGGATAACAATTAAAGTTGTCCACTCTTTTTGTGATTAAGTTCTAACTTATACACAAACTAATCTCATTCTTTATACTTATCCACATGATTTTTACTATTTAAAAAAATCTAAAAATAATTATCCACAGTCTCATAAAATAAAAAATTGATGGGTCATCCCCACCAATTAGTTTTTAATCTTTTTTAGGACAAAATATTTACATCCAAAATTGCAGTATTCATAAATATATTCACGCAATGTACTAATTTTAGAATCATATGGTACATTTTTTTGTGAGTCATCAAAAAATCCTCTTAAGCGTAATTGCTCATATCCCCAGTCGCCTACGATATAATCATACTTCGAAAGGATTTCTGCATATCTCGCTTTAAAAGCTTCTTCATTAAAGCCTTCACGATAGTCTTCAACAATTTCATAACAAATATTTTGTATGCAAACCATAATATTTCTCCTTCCTTATACTCCCATAAATATGTAATCATCTTATTTGGCATACTAATTTTACAATCCTAATAAAAGGTGGTTTTACGTATGCGCAAAATTTTAGTTTGTCTTATCACTTTATCATTTTTAGGTGGTTGTTCATTTGGTCCAAGTAAATCCAGACAATTTGAATATGAGGATACTGCTTATAAAGATGAGCAAAGAACAAATACACCTAAAAAGTTAAATACAGCACCAATGGAACTCGGTGATGTTAACAATAATGAAGAATCTTCTTACAAAGATTATGGCTTTTCTAGGCTACAAAAGCAAGAGGTTTCAGGTAGAGATGGCGAATATACTTTAAAAATCGATAAACAGGAAGTTGCAAAATTTATTTCTTATTTAGAGGTTAAACTCCCTTCAGTTGATGATGCTGCTACATTTGTAACTGATCAAGAAGTCTTTATCGCTTATAGCACACATGATGATCAGAACAAAGTTAGACATCAAGTTGAAAAAACAGCCCGCTCTGCTTTGCCTAGTTACTACCATATTTACACTTCAAACAGAGTAGAAAATTTTAATAACATTGAAGAACTTCAAAAATATGGTGATTTAACAGACGCACAATTAGAGGAAAAAATTAAATTCTTAGCAGAAGGATTCGATGTTGATAAACAAAGCTTACATTTCGATAAAATGTCTAATGATCCACATTAATATCAATTTGAAAAAGCACTAGCGCGAGCTAGTGCTTTTCAAATTTAAAGAATATAAAAATGCCTGTCTTAAAAGCATTTAGTGTTAGCTAGTGCTGCTTTTTATTGTGCCTGTTTAGCTGATTGAACTTGCTCATCAGCATGGTAAGAAGAACGAACTAATGGTCCAGATTCACAGTGTGAGAATCCTTTTCCAAGTGCAACCTCTTTAAGCGCTGCAAATTCGTCAGGCGTGTAATATTTCTTAACTGGTAAATGATTTTTCGTTGGTTGTAAATATTGTCCAAGCGTAATAATATTTACACCTGCAGCACGTAAATCATCCATTGCTTCATAAAGTTGCTCATTTGTTTCGCCTAGACCAAGCATGATACTTGATTTAGTTGGAATATCTGGATTAATTTCTTTGGCTCTACGTAAAAATTCAAGTGATCTTTCATAAGTTGCTCTTGCACGTACACGTGGTGTTAAGTCACGAACAGTTTCAATATTATGATTCATAATATCTGGCTTAGCGTCCATTAACATTTTTAGATTTTCAAATTTACCACCCATGTCAGAAGGTAATACTTCAATTGTAGTAAAAGGATTTGCTTTTCTTACTTCTTTAACGGTTTCAGCAAATACCGCTGCTCCACCATCTCTTAAATCATCACGTGCAACTGCAGTAATAACTACGTGTTTTAAATTCATTTGTGTAACTGATTCTGCAACACGTACTGGCTCTTGTAAATCCAGTTCAGTTGGTAGGCCTGTTTTAACTGCGCAGAAACGGCAAGCTCGCGTACAGATTGCTCCTAAAATCATGAATGTAGCAGTTTTTCTTACTGCCCAGCATTCGTGGATATTTGGACAACGAGCTTCTTCACATACTGTGTGAAGATTTTTAGAACGCATCATCTTTTTTAAATCAGTATACGTTTCATTGGTGTTTAATTTTATTTTTAGCCATTCAGGCTTTCTCAAATACTCTTCTTTTTTTGATGCCATTTGAAATTCCTCCAACGTTTATCGTTTACGACATATTTCAATATCAATTCCAATATTACTATATATTACTACATTTTTCACAGAGATGAAAAACTTTCGTCTATATCTCCCTATAATTTCCATCTATGAAAGTCGTTCCTTTAACCAAACTAAAGAAGAAAATCTAATTAAGGGATGATGGTTTTGAAAAAAATAATTGTACTCTTTTGTATGGTGGTTATCTTCATAACACCATCATTTGCAGGTGCTGAGGAAATTGACCAGGCAAAGTTAGACCTGGAACGAATGTCATTATATAAAAAGGGCGAAGCATTAACTTTTATTCCGTGGTACTTTTTCGCAGCAATTGATACATATGAGCGAAACGTCCGAAGTGTAAGAAATGATATTCCTAAACGTGAAAATGGCGTACTTTCAATTTATATTAAGCCTGAAGACTGGAGCGGATTAGTCAATCCAATTAAAGAAGACACTTACCTCCCAACCATTCATTTATTTGGTGGAATAGGAATGGATGGCAATAATGATGGTAAAGCCTCAATCCAAGATGACGAAGATTTATTATTTGCATTCATACATCGTTTGCATTTCTACGGACCTTCAAGGCAGTATATTAGAATGATGTTATGGGATTATTACCAAAGAGCGATTACTGTCGATATAATTGATGAATATGCACGTATATATCAATACTATGGAAAGCTTAATATTACAGGAAATGCTTTCCCACTACCAATCCGTAGTGAACATAGTTATCGAAGTACTTGGGGTGCTCCACGTAGCTTTGGTGGACGAAGAGTACATGAAGGGACAGATATTTTCGCAAACTATGGTACACCTGTAAGAGCAACCTGCTATGGCGTTATTGAAACAAAAGGTTGGAACCGTATTGGTGGGTGGAGAATTGGAATTCGTGACTTAAATAATAACTATCATTACTATGCACATTTAGGTGGATTTAATAAAGAAATACTCAAGGGCCAGGTAGTAGAGCCCGGAACAATTATTGGCTATGTGGGCAGTACTGGTTACGGTCCACCCGGAACATCAGGTAAATTCCCTCCACATTTACATTACGGAATTTACAAGGATAATGGTTACTCGGAATGGTCTTATGATCCTTTTCCAAGGCTTCGATTATGGGAAAGACAAGATCGAATAGCAAGGAAAAGTAGTTGATCAAAATAAAAAGCAGACATTGTAGTGTCTGCTTTTATTTTTTATTAGTCGTATTAGGCGTCGTTTGATTCGGAGCAAAAGGAATATAGCTTGGAACTTCCCCGTCAATAATCTCAGATGCAATCGGCACTTGAACTTTAACCTTTGTCGATTTGGACGTAAATGGAATAATGACATTCATATTTACTTCAACATTCATGATAATTTCTACGACTGAATTATCAAATCCAAATGGCTTTACCTCTTGTGATACATTCGCAACCGCATCACCTACTACTGAGAATCGAACTGGAATTGTAGGTCCAAGTTTACCTAATAATACGGTGTTTGTCATGACCCCAATAGGTACGTCAATATAAAATCCATCATTATCACTTTTCATCTTCTTTAACTCAGATTTAGATAAAGATAAAAATGAAAGATCTCCTTGTTCAACTCTTCGAATATTCTCTTCAACATTACTTGTCGTTGAACCAATTATTTTATTGATTAAATAAGTATTTGTACTAATGACTGTTTTTCCATTTTGATCAACATCACGAATAATAATATCCTGCCCTTCTAGTTCTTTTGAAGCTGATTCATAAGCTTCATTTATGACAAGATTGGCAATTCGTTTTGTTTGTTTTTCTGAATACTTTAAAATTGTAGGAGAAAAAATCTTATCAATTTTCCAAAATCCATAGCATCCAAAAATAAGTAATATCAGGATAATGACGACATACTTATTAGGTAGCTTTTTTCGAAATGATTGTAAAACTGGAACTGAATGAAAAGAATTGGATTTAAAAAAACTCTGGGATTTTCTTTTCGTAATAAATCTATTTCCTGGAACACGTTTGTATTTAAATTTTTTCATCCGGAACCATGCCCCCCTATTAAATGGGTATGCATGTCATGGCATGTTCATTCATCTTCTCTTCCAAACAAAAAAGATGTTCCATCTTTACTGGAACATCTTTTTATTGAAATACTCTTTGTTTTAAAGTTGTATCACATTCTGTAATTAATAAATGCAGGTCATCAAACAAATTCACTTCGTATGGAATACTTACTTCATATCCATTTTCCTCGATAATACGGATAATTGGACGATCAGTTGATGCTGCATTTTGTCTGGCAACAATTCCACGACGACCATCATTTAATTGAACAGTTAGTCCTGTAGGATAAATCGATAATGAATCTCTGAATAATCGGACTAATTTTGCGTCAAATAACTTATGACTACCACTGTATAAAAGCTCTAATCCTTCGTGAGGTAACATCGCTTTTCTATATACTCTGTTAGAAGTAACCGCATCAAAAACATCCGAAATTGCTATAATTTTAGAGTACAAATGCATTACTTCTCCAGATATCCCTTTTGGATAACCGCTTCCATTTATTCGTTCATGATGTTGTAGCGCACAAATCGCCACAACTGAATGAATATTAGGAACCTCTCTAAGAATTTCATATCCAGCAGTCGTATGTTTTTTAATTAATTCATACTCTTCTTCTGTTAAACGTTCTGGCTTATCTAAAATTTGATTCGGTACCACCATTTTGCCTACATCATGTAACAGTGCCCCAAGACCTAATAAATCTAATTGACTTTTATTTAACCCTAATTTCGTTCCAATTGCTAGTGAGTACATTGTTACATTTAATGAGTGCGTAAATACATACTCATCATAAGAAAATACGTCCGTTAATAGTGAAAGCATATCATTGTTATTCTTTAATTCTTTTAACAATGATTCAATTATGCCTTTTAATTCAGGAGCCGACTTTTC
Source organism: Bacillus sp. JJ664 (assembly GCF_036962205.1). NCBI lineage: Bacteria > Bacillati > Bacillota > Bacilli > Caryophanales > Bacillaceae > Bacillus > Bacillus sp. JJ664. Next base: position 13,375 of record NZ_JBALMS010000011.1, read on the forward strand.
TAGTGAAAGCCATCTAAGATGAAGCTCTTCATTTTTAAATTTTACAAAAGCATCTTCAATTTTTTTGGTACTCTCAATTCTAAGCTCGTCTGAAATAGTAGAGTCTAATTCTAAGCCATCAGAAAGAGGATCGTGAATGAAGACATAGGATATACCTAACTTATGCAGACGATTAATCATCATCACTGTTAAAGGAACATTAGCATTAACTAAGATTTTTCCCTGATCATTATAAATTGGCTTACCTAAAAGTGTGCCTGGAACAAGAGTTGAAGTCACGACAATTCTCATAATTTTCTCCCTGATATACTTTTTATTAAATATATGGTTCCTCAGATGAGTATATTCGTGATGTCATTTCTTAATAAGAATCTAGTTGTATTTTAGCACCTGAATAGATTTTTCTACTTTTTCTGACTATATATTACTTTATTATACTATTTATAACGGTTAAATTGTGAAAAAATTAAGCCACTAAACAAAATTTAGTGGCTGATTTTATAACATTTTTAATAATGCTTCCCTTCCAATCATACCTTTTTGAATCCCGAGTCTTTCGGCTTCAACTGTAATTGATTCTAAAGGGGCATTTAATAACTCTTCAATTGTTTTGACTCCGACTGCTCGACCGGCAATAATTTTACGATCAAGAAGCCTTTCATTTAAAAGTGCGACATCTAAAGCCCCACACATGATATACCCTTTATCATTCATAACGACTAATAAAGTAGTTTTTGGAAGAAGGACAGTTACCGCATTAAATGTATGATCCTCAATCTTAATAGGTGTTAATTGAATCAAGTTCACCGCTCCTTTCTCATTCTAAAATATGAGAAGAATTTAATTAATGAACCTGTCTACCATACAAATTTACATACTTTTTACAGCCCAAAGTAACACGTCTCGAATGAATTCAGGCATATAGTATTTTTTATTTTTCGCTGCACTTATTTGAGGAAAAAACTTTCCGAAAGTAAATAAATCTAATGTACCTAACTTATAGTTTCTAGATAAATCTAACATTTCACCATTAATAAATATATCTTCACGGTAAAAATGTCGTTTTACATGCCTATTTACGATTGTGACTCCATCGTATACCATCATCCCAATCACCTTACCCCTAAATCCAAAACCCTTCATTTTTAAATGCACCAGTTCTTTTTCTTCCCCACGGTTGATTACTTCTAGTAATTCAGCACCAGTTAAATAAACTGTACATGGATTGATCGGATGTGGACAAATACGATGAATATGCCCCTTCGTCACTACGCCTCTATTTAGACCATCAAGTAAAATCCCAGCATTAATCAAACTAATATCAGCATCAGTCCACTGCTTTAAAGAATTAGCTAAAATTTTTGGGAGTAAACTTTCTTTAAACCAGTTTGTTGGTAAGTTTTTTGGAAGTAGAGCTGTAGGTTCACTAAGAATTTCTTCGCTCATTCTCATTAAATATGCTAAATAATGGCTTGTTGATTCATCTTGGTAATGTTTCGGTATATTATGTATTTCTATAACCGATGCAGTTTTATTGATTATTTGTTTCGTCTGTTTGTTTACAGTCAACAAAACTTCACCAAGATAATTACCATGTTTGCCGGTACCACATAATAATGTATTTTCTACATATTCTCCGTTCGGTAGCAGATGATGTGTATGAGCGCCAAGTATCACATCGATTCCCTGGAATTGTTTTGCCATCATTTGATCTATTTTTAACCCTAAATGTGAAAGTACGATAACTATATCCGATTGTTCAGTAACAATTGGAAGTATTTGCTCCAAACTTTCTATAGGGTCTTGAATACTCCAGCCAAGACATTCATAAAATACTGGATAAGAAATTGTTAATCCAATGACACCAATTTTCAAGCCATTTTTTTCATAAATTTCATACTGCTTACTGAATGATTTTGAATGTTCCTCTTTAATCGCTAAATTACTTACTAAAACGTCAAAACTCGCATTCTCATATAATTTGAGTAAATCCTCTTTTGCTAAAGTAATCCCTTCATTATTACCGATCGTAACTGCATCAAACTCCGCTTCATTTAATAGATTAACATTCCCTTTTCCTATAGTTGCTTCAGAAATCGGATGAAAACGGTCGACGAAGTCTCCAATATCAAAGGTTAGAGATTCTTCACGATTTACTCTAGCAAGTTCCCTTTTCGACTTTAATAACCCCACAATTGTTGGCCAAGTTTCAAAGTGACTATGAATGTCATTTGTATGGAACAATCGAATTTTTTTTGTTTGATTTGTCTCCATTGTCCCACCCCTTTTCTATATATTTTCAATCATTAATTTAACACCATAGAATAATAATACAAATCGTAAAATGAATGAGACTGTTTCAGATTTTAATTTTTGATTAATGAGTGCACCAAGTTTTCCACCAACCCAGGCACCCGGTATTAACAAAAGTACATAATAAAAATTAACTGCACCGATCAACAAATACGAAATAGAGCTACCAATTGTCGTGAACATTACGACAAACATAGATGTTGCAATTGCTAATTGAGGTGGGAAGCCAAATAAAAAAGCCATCATTGGAACTAACATGACACCTCCACCTATCCCAAACAATCCTGAGATTAAACCAACTATTCCAGAAAGCCCTATCGCTAGTGGAAGATTATAACTATATGTATATGCTTCACCTTGATCATTTGTATATGTTTGAATAATACCTTTATGAATCTCTTTTGGTTTTTTCTTAAATTTTGAAGATACGAATAAAAATAACGAGATACAAACTAATAATATCCCGAAAAACAATTTAAATCGCTCCGTATTTAGCAATGTATTTATATATGAACCAAGTAAACTCCCTGGTACACTTCCTATCATAAATAATAATCCACTTTTAAAATCAATTCTCTTTTGCTTACGATATGCAAAGGTAGATGATAAGGATGAAAATACGATTGTAATAAGCGATGTTCCTACTGCAATTTGAATCGGAACCGTAGAAAAAACAGGTAAAATACGGTCAATATTTAGAAGCATTGGGACAATGATAATTCCTCCACCTAACCCGAATAGCGACCCAAAAGTCCCAGCTGCTAATCCTATACTGATTAGTATAAGGATTTGTAAAATAAATTCCAAACAATCATTCTCCCTTTCTGACAACTCTATGTATGATAATGTTTAAAGTTTAACACAAAAAAACTCGGATTTCTCCGAGTTGAATTTTTTGGAAACCAATTCAGTGCGTAATTTCGAATGTTATTCTTTATGTTAGCAAAAAGTATTTCTACTAAATTAACTACAAGAAAATTGTGGATGTGTATTTCACAAAAACTATCGCTTTTTTATTTTTTTAATACACCTAAATATTCTTTCCATGGTCCCACATCTGCTCTATAACTCTCTGCCATAACCCTTACAATTTGACTTATATGAGTTAAATCATGAACTACCCAAGTAGACAGTAATTCTCTTAACTTAACGATGCCAAATTCAGGATGGACTCCGGTTAACTCAAGATCTAGTTCGGGTTTATTAAGCAATTGTAGTTTTGTAATATTTTTTATTCTAATCGTCTTAAATTCAAGCAATTTATCATCTATGAACCTATCATTTTTTTCATTTAAGTGTGAATACCGGTTAAATGTTGGAAAAGGTTTATTTTCACCCTCATTCAAAATACAATTTAACCTCACCATCCAATTTGTTTTCTCTCCTTCTATGAGGTGATCAATCACTTCCGAAACATTCCATGTATCTTGGCCTTCATTACTATGTAACCATCTATTCGATAACCCTGATAAAAAATACTCTAACGTTTGTGGTGTACGTTCTAATACCTCGATCGCTTCTTTAAGAATAAAATTCATTTAACCGCTCCTTTCTTTCATTAATAAAATCTATGTACTATAAAACTCTATTAGGAATCCACCTGTCTTATTTTATTTCATCTTTTCATTACAGTTTACCTTCTTCGTTTCAAAAATGAATTTATACATCTTATGAACAAACTTAAGTTAAGAAACAAAAAAAGACGAACAAAAAAGTTCGTCTTTTTTACTACATTAAAATAATTAACCAATCAAACCTTCCATCTGCAACTTAATTCATTATAAAGTAGAATTAAATATAATACGCTCTTTAATGTGAGAATATAAAATGGAGAAACATGGAATAAAACAATCCTTGCTATATCAAGGTTAAATCAGCTTTTATTAATTAAAAATGAAATAATAGAACGTTCTAAATGTCTCGTGGTCAGAATGAGGTCAAAAAATAAGTAGTAAAGAGGTATTGGAACGGTAAGGGCAACTCGATAGTAAGTTGACAATGAATATCTAAACCTTCATAACTCAAAGAAACAGCTGCTAAAATTTCAAAAGTACAATGAGATTCATTTCTAGTGAAATGTAATCAAAAAAATTTATATGATCAAAATATGGTCACAAGCTATTTTTAGTCATAAAAAATAAGACCCCCAACCATTGGCGATGGGAGTTTTATAATTTTCAGTCTATTGTATGGAAATTATTTATTGTAAGATTTCCATATTGAATGTATCTGTATCAAGTTTATTATATTCCTTGGAAGAAACAGCAAGCATGATTAGCGGCAGATCTCCTTCGTTTTTAAAAGCATGCACTACATTGGGTCTAACTTTTAAAATCAAATTATCACTTGATGAAATATTGATTTCTTCCAATATTCCTGTATCCAGATTCTTCAGTGCAATCTTTGCCTTCCCACTAACAATCACAAAATACTCTAAAGTTTTTTTATGATAGTGGTTCCCTCTAACACTTCCCTTTTCAGAATACAGCAGGTACACCTCTTCAATTTGTATATTTTCCTCTAACTGACTTTTCATTACAATTTTTTTTAGACTTCCTCGCTTATCTACAAAAGGTCGAATGGAAATTAATTCAAATCCTTTCTCCAAAATAACAACTCCTTCCCACCCCTTTTACCGTCTTCCTTTATCTACCTGTTCCTATAAATTTTTCTTTATTTCTTGTATACCAATCAATCGTTCTTTTTATGCCATCCTGGAGGCTTATTTTAGGTTCCCATTTTAAAAGGTTTTTAATTTTAGTGGTATCAGGCTGTTGTCTCCAAACTTCATTTTCCCTATAAGGAAGTGCACCATAATTTGGTTTTTTATTTGGGGTCATTTCATTGTAAATCATGTCAACATAGTGCTTTAGATTATAAATAGCACCACTGCCTATATTGAACATATCGTTTTTAATAGTTTCATTTTTGGCAGCCAAAATAAAACCTTCAATAATATTTTCTATATAACAATAATCCCGGTATTGTTCACACGGAGTTAAATTAACATCTTTGCCATCTAAATTAGATAAAATAATATAAGGAAAGAATTTATGACTTCCCTCTTTCTCTCCAAATACACCAAATGGCCTCAAAGTTACAATATCTATGTCGTTTTCCGCAGCGATTTGATGAGAAATAATGGAAGATGAGGCTTTAGTACTTCCGTATATACTATCGGGCTCTAAATGAGAGTTCTCTTTGATAATATCCTTTTTATCACCGTACTCCATACAAGTACCTACATTAATAAATTTCTTGCAGCCTACACCTTTTAAAGAATTTAACATATTCATAGTCCCTATGATATTGGTGTTAACTGCAGTTAAATAATCCTTTTGTCTAGAATCTACCCCATACGCACCAACATGAAAAATATATTCTGGCTTAATCTGTTTTACGCAATTGTCAATTGAAACGGAATCTCTTAAATCGATCAGATGGATGTCAATATCCTTTTTTAATTCCTCAATTCTCCATAAATCGGATGATTCCCTAACTATAATAGATACATCGGCCTGTTCATTTACCATTTTTTGCACGACATGAGATCCAATGAATCCATTTGCTCCAGTAATTAATACCTTCTGATTATAAAAATAATTAGTCTCTGTCATAAATTCCTCCATAACTATTTATCTGGATTAGGATTTCTAGTGGGACTCTCCATGACTTTTACACCTGAAAATTGATGCGGCCATTGGTCTAAATACCTTTGGTCTAACCATAGCTTTTCTTCTACTTTGTTAAAACACCAATTAATACAATCCTTCTTCCATTTGTACAGGCATTCTAGTGCGACTTCCTCTCTGTTAAATCCTATTAGTCCAGCATCATACACACCATAGTTCTTTTCTTCTTCTGTAATAACGGGCCTCGTGAAAATTAAAAGATTGTTCCCTCGCTTCAATTCATCAAATAAGCTATTAAAATCTGTATAAAGGTTGTTATCAACGTCGGTATAAACAAGAGAATTTACTTGATAATTATTTTTAAATATATATGAAATAAAGGAAGGTTTTAATGTCCGGTAATATTCCTCAGGATTTCGAGTATCTTTGATGCTTAATAACTCGTTGCCTTCAAGATTTGTTAAATTAAAAAGAATGACATGATCTAAACTCAATTTGTAAAAAAAGGTATAGGTGCTCTCATCTAGACAGCAAATCCATAGTTGAAAATTGGGTGTTTTCATCTTAAGGGAATTAATAAGTGCTAAACCTTGTTCTAGTGATTCTTTCCCTATAATTGTACAAAGGTTATATTTTTCTTGATCTGATGACAAATTTATTTCAAGGTTAAAATAATTTCTTATATGATAATCTTTTATACTCTTTTCTTGAACGAAGTTACTGTCCACTTCTTTTATTTTATTCATCATTGCTATTGAGGCATTTATATAGGGAATATAAATATGCTTAGTGACGTCATCTCTGCAATTCATTACATAATTACAAATATCAAAGACATTACCATCATAGTATTTAAACCCATAAAAATGGAAAAATATTATTTTTTCATTATTTATAAATAGATCTTCGTCTGTTTTAATAACTGGACTTTCTTTTAACCTGTAATTGATGATATAAGGAGTAAGATTGACACCTACATTCTCAATAATACCAATATTCTGAAATCTTTCAGGCCAATCATTTGCATATACCTGGTCGCTCCAACGTCCTTTTTCCCATCTGTCAAAACACCATTCTATCAGCTTCTCTCTAAACCAGTGAAGGCATATCATCGAATATTCATCTCTTTTAAAACCCATAAAACCGGTATTATAGATGCCGTTCGTTTCGCCTAATATACTATGTTCCTCAAGCCATTTTTCAGCTGTTAGCGTAACAGAGTATTCTCCCCATTCGGTAAAAATAGGTTCCGGATTCGAAAAAAAGAAGGTATCTCCGTCCAGCCATACAATATGATCGATTTCTTCGAATTGGTTTAATAGATATATACATACCGACGCTTTACAGGTCCAAATATATTCCTTGTCATTTCGAGAGCTTTTTACCGAAAGTAATTCTTTGTCTTCCTTTTCAATCTCTTCCAAACTTATTATGGTTGCATGAGTTAGGTTCATTTTCTCAAATAATTTTTTTGCTTCTTCATGAAGGCATATCATAAAAAAATGAAAATCTTTATCATGTTGTTCAATTGAGTTGTATAATAATAAACCTTTATAGGCGTAATCCTTACTAAAGGTTGAGCAGTAATAATGTTTCAACTGTTCAAACTCCTTTCAAGTTTAAAGTTTAGTCTGCAGCGCTTAGGTATTCCTTTATTCGTTAACTATTGGTAAATATAACGATAATCGAAAACATTCTTTTTCTTTATCGACTCTTCATTTTTAATAAATTCATCCCAAGCTGTTAAAATGACAACATGATTAACCATTGAAAGCAGTGATGATAAGTTAGGAGAATATTGAATAGGAAATCCATATACCTCTTTAAACTCTTCGTTTGCCATAGGATCATAGGCGATGATATTTTTGTACCCTTTTTGAAGCAAACCTTGAATAATAGCTTTTGCGGGTGTATCCCGAATGTCATTTGAATTTGGCTTAAATGCTAACCCGAGGATTCCTATATTTTCATTCTTTTCAACTATTCCTTCTACATCACTGACAACAAATTCTTTAATGGCCTCATTTACTTTTAGGGTACTTGTTAATAGTTCTGGTGTGTAAGAATTCTTTATGGCCTGACTAACTAAAGCCATCGTATCTTTAGGAAGGCAGTAGCCGCCAAATCCACAACCGGGGAATACATAAGATGTCATATTAGCTGGTGCGCCACTCCATCTTCTATCAAGATGTAAGACCTGAAATGCTTTTTTTATATCAATATTTCCGATGGACCTGGCGATTAGTGACTGTTCATTTGCGAAACTGATAAGAGTTGCCAGCATCGTGTTAGATAAATACTTAATAAATTCAGCAGTATTTAAAGAAACCCGGTAAATCGGAGCATTAAAAGTTTGGTATATCGTTTCGACTATCCGTCCGCTTTTATTATCATCCTGGCCAATAACAATACGATCTGGATTCATAAAATCGTCCCAAGCATATCCTTCTCTTAAAAATTCAGGATTATTGGTTAGGCCAATTTCAACTCCAACCTTAAAACCTAAATTTTCCAGATACGGTTTAATCCTTTCACTTGTTGTTGATGGAGGAATAGTCGATTTGATCACTAATACTTTAAACTCCGGCTTTTTTATATAGCCTGCAACATTTTTAATTGCTTCCAAGATATATCCCAAATCCGCACTACCATCCGTTTTGCTCGGGGTTCCTACACAAAGAAAGATAACTTCACTGTTGATTACAGCTTCCTGTAAATCATCTGTAATCGTAAAACCTTTATTTAAGTGCTTATTTAATTTTTCATTAAGATTAGGTTCATAAAAGGGAATCTTACCATTTCTTAATTGGTCCTTCTTCTTTTGATCAATATCAATACCGTAAACATGAAACCCTTTCTCGCTAAATCCTAAAGCCGTAGTCAATCCAACAAATCCAAGGCCAATTACAGTAATCAATGAATTTCACCTTCTTCCTTCAAAAAGCTTAGAAAGCGATTGACACCTTCAACTATTGATATTGCTGGGGAATAGTTTAAAAGTTTTCTTGCCTTTGAAATATCAGGACATCTTCTTAATGGGTTATGTGTTAGATAACTTTTTTCTTCCGATTCTTTAAATTCTATTGACTCATTAAAACCAAAATTTTTTGAGCCTGCATCCTTATAAATCTGAGCTAATTCTTTGATTGAAATTTCAGGTGTATCTATTCCTATATTAAAGTAGTCAAATGGTTCATATAGTAGCGCTTTTAAATAACCAGTGATGGCATCTGTAACATAACAAAATGTTCGAGTTGGATTTCCGTCGGAGTGCATAATTAGTTTTTTATTTTCAATAATGGCTTTTGCAAAATCAGCAGGCACCCTTTTATCATTAAGTCTCATTCCGGGTCCATAATTATTAAATGGTCTGACAATTGAAATGGGCATACCAAATTTTTCGGAGTATAAGTAACATAGCGTCTCTCCGAATCGTTTTGCCTCATCATAGCATGCGCGCGGTCCTATCATAGCCACATTACCTCTATACTCCTCGGAAGTCGGAATGTAATCCGGAAATGGATCACCGTAAACTTCACTGCTGGAGAAAAACAAGAACCCTTTAATGTGTTTATCCTTATAAAAATCTAACAAAGCTCTTAGTCCTATTACATTAGCATCTAAAGTTTCAAGAGGATACTTTCTATAAAAGGTTGGCGAGGCAATCGAAGCCATGTGGATAATAAAATCAACATCGTTAATTTTATTAGTATCAAATAATGAAAACTCAGTAATATCAAACATGTATAATTCAATCTTTGGATTTAATTTCTTTAAATCTTTAATCCATTTGGGTTTTCCTAGTTTAAAATTGTCAATTCCAATAATCTTTTTAATACCAAGCTGCGCTGAATAATCAGATAAAAATGACATGAAATAATAACCTAAGAATCCGGCGCAACCCGTAATGAGGATTGTTGAATCCTTAAGTTTTTCTATTTCTGTCTGATCAAGATTAGTAAATATATATTGAAGATCTGACTGATAGATATTGTGTTTTTCATTTAAATCCAAGTTATCTACCTCCACATTCATTCTTTTAAATAAAACAATTGCACCAATTACAGAGGCATAAACTAAAAACAGTTGTTCTTAATTATTTTTATCCCATATTTTCCAAGGAGCTTTACTGGACTCCCACATTTCTTGTAGATATTTCTTATCCCGCAAAGTATCCATTGGATACCAAAAACTATTATGTTTATATGCCATTAGTTGACCATCTTTAGCAAGGTTTTCTAACGGCTCCTTTTCAAATATGGTTTGTTCACCGTTGTTCAGGTAATTAAATACTTCTGGCTGCAATACAAAAAAGCCAGCATTTATCCAACCACCATCTCCTGGTATTTTCTCCTGAAACTTCTCTACTTTCTGATCATTGGACAAGGATAAAACTCCAAACCTGCCCTGAGGCTGTGTAGTTGTTAATGTAGCCAGCTTCCCATGTAAGCGATGGAATTCTACTAATTCCTTAATATTTACATCACTTACTCCGTCACCATACGTCAACATAAAAGTTTCATTACCAACATATTCCTGCACTTTCTTAATTCGGCCACCAGTCATTGTATTTAAGCCCGTGTCAACCAAGGTAACCCTCCAAGGTTCAACCGAATGCTGGTGAATAATAAATTCATTTCCCTTCTGAAAATCAAGTGTTAAATCAGAATTATATAGGTAATAATTTAAAAAATACTCCTTGATTACATGGCTCTTATACCCTAAACAGATAATAAAGTCGTTATAACCATAACTAGAGTAAAGCTTCATGATATGCCATAAGATGGGCTTGTCGCCAATCTCAATCATAGGTTTCGGCTTTAAATGGGTTTCTTCACTTATTCTTGTGCCAAACCCCCCAGCTAAAATCAAGACCTTCACATTTTTCTCTCCTTTCCTGACATTCTGCATCTTTGGATAAACAGCGAATAGTTGCCGTGTCAATTTCTTAATAACATATTCTTAATTTAGAAAATTGTTTAGACTTATCCAACATTCAAAATACATTTTAGAAAGGAAAGTTAAAATGAGGCTTACTTGAAACGGAAAAAGTATTTTAAGACGGACAGGAGAGAGCTAGGGAAAACTGACATCCAAATGTTAGTGTAGTCAAAGTTATAGACAAAATTGATCGAACCTGCTTATTAAATCATGAATAATTTCACCGGGCTCTTTATTTGTTGTGTCATAGAGATAGTTTTTGTTTGGTAAAAAGTTTTCAAGTTTGTCTAATAAATATAAAGATCCTTCTATTAAATAATCATCTCCTCTTTGATTTAATCGTCTACTAATCATTTCATCATCTGCCCGTAATACGACATAATGAATTTTCACATTTAAATCCGATAAATGCTTATCTAGCCACTCTAACTCACTGTAAACAACATAATCGATAATTACAGTCATGTTATTTTCAAGGAAGTTCCTTGTTAATGAGAGAATATTTTCCCATATAATCGCTCTTACTTCTTCCCTCGGAGGTTGTATTTTTCCTCTGAACATTAATTTGATTAAGTCACCTTCTATTACTGCAGCTTTTTCTATCTCCTGGGCAAGTGCATTTGAAACTGTCGATTTACCAACTCCATATGGACCTGAAATAATATAAATGGAGCTATTGTTTCTATTTTGCATATTAAGTTTCCCCTCCAGAACTTAGTTAATAGGGAATTAAGGATTTCTATAAAGACTATGCGTATCCATATCATCTTGTGCAATTTCGACAAAAGCAATTTTCGTATAAAAAAAGACCCCCAACCAATTTGGTTGAGAGCCCTTGAAAAATCGATGAGAAATTATTGAGTGAATGAAAGAAGTTTAAGCTGAAGCAAAATGAATTGATAATAGGAAACGAGAGTATCACCGAAATGAAGATGGCATTGTTTTTCAGAACAGTCATGGGCATTATCTAACACCTTCAAAAAGTTTGAAATTCCATTCGTGATTACTGCAAAAAAAGCTGGAGTAGGATCCAAAAAGGTACACATGTTTTTGACATACTCATGCTGTTCTTGCTACTTGAATCAGGAGTAAGTATTAAATACGTGTCAAACTGCCTAGGTGTCATCAAACAATCAAAACAACAGCTGATATTTAACTCGATATTACCGAAAAAAAGAAGACGAACTTAAGCAGTCCGCCTTCTTATCTTTAAAGAATATTAGCCAATTGACCCTTCCATCTCGAACTTAATCAGACGGTTCATTTCAACAGCGTATTCCATTGGTAATTCTTTTGTAAATGGCTCAATGAAGCCCATAACGATCATTTCTGTAGCTTCTTGCTCAGAAATACCACGGCTCATTAAGTAGAATAATTGCTCTTCAGACACTTTAGAAACTTTCGCTTCATGCTCAAGTGAAATATTGTCGTTTAAGATTTCATTGTATGGAATCGTATCAGAAGTTGATGCATTATCCATAATTAATGTATCACATTCAATGTTTGAACGAGATCCAGCAGCTTTACGACCAAAGTGAACAATACCGCGATATGTTACTTTACCACCGTGCTTCGAAATTGACTTCGAAACAATTGTAGAAGAAGTATTTGGTGCTAAGTGAATCATTTTTGCACCAGCATCTTGGTGTTGACCTTTACCAGCAATTGCGATAGAAAGTGTAAGACCACGAGCACCTTCACCTTTTAAAATAACTGCAGGATATTTCATCGTAAGTTTAGAACCTATGTTACCATCAATCCATTCCATTGTTGCATTCGCTTCACAAACAGCACGCTTCGTAACTAGGTTGAATACATTATTCGCCCAGTTTTGAATTGTAGTGTAACGGCAGTATGCATCTTTTTTAATGATGATTTCAACTACTGCAGAGTGAAGTGAGTTTGTTGTATAAACAGGAGCCGTACAACCTTCAACGTAGTGTACGCTTGCACCTTCGTCAGCGATGATTAATGTACGCTCAAACTGACCCATATTTTCAGAGTTAATACGGAAGTACGCTTGAAGAGGCGTATCTACTTTTACACCTTTTGGTACGTAAATAAATGAACCACCAGACCAAACTGCTGAATTTAATGCAGAAAATTTATTATCCGTAGGTGGGATTACTTTACCAAAGTGCTCTTTGAAGATTTCTTCATGCTCACGTAAAGCAGTATCTGTATCTGTAAATAAGATTCCAAGATCAGTTAAATCTTGTTTCATACTGTGGTAAACTACCTCAGATTCATACTGAGCAGAAACACCTGCAAGATACTTTTGTTCTGCTTCAGGGATACCTAGTTTATCAAATGTATTTTTGATTTCTTCAGGTACTTCATCCCAAGATTTTTCTGTTTTCTCTGATGGCTTTACATAATAAGTAATTTCATCAAAGCGTAAATCAGACATGTCTCCACCCCACTGAGGCATTGGCATATCATAGAAATGTTGTAAAGATTTTAAACGAAAATCTAACATCCATTGTGGTTCATTTTTCATACGTGAAATTTCTTCAACGATTTCCTTTGTTAAACCACGTTCTGAACGGAAGATTGATACGTCACGGTCATGAAACCCATATTTATAATCACTAATATCTGGTAAATTCGTAGACATCATTCATACTCCCTTCTAATAGAAGAGAGGATTAAAGTTCAGAAGATTATTCTTCTGATTTTAACCCCTTCTCCATCGCTTTCCATGCAAGTGTTGCACATTTAATTCGTGCAGGAAACTTCGAAACACCTTGCAATGCTTCAATATCATCTAATTCAACTGAATCATCATATTCTTTTCCAAGCATCATGTCAGAAAATATATGAGAAAGATTTAATGCTTCCTCAATTTTCTTACCTTTTATTGCGTGTGTCATCATTGAAGCAGATGCCATTGAAATGGAACAGCCTTCACCGTCAAAACGAGCATCAGATACGATTCCATCTTCAACTTTTAAACGCAATTCAATTCGATCACCACAAGTTGGGTTATTCATGTTAACAGTTAAGTCACCATCAGAAATAGCCCCAACACCCTTATTACGAGGGTTTTTATAATGGTCCATAATCACTCGACGATACAATGCATCCAGATCAATATTACGATTAATAGACATCACTAAAGTACTCCTTCGTTTTTACTAGTCCTCTTACAAAAGCATCTACATCTTCTTTTGTATTATACAAATAAAAACTTGCTCGAGCAGTAGCAGATACTTTTAACCATCTCATTAATGGCTGTGCACAATGATGACCTGCACGTATTGCTATGCCTTCAACATCTAAAACAGTCGCTAGATCATGTGGATGAACATCATCAATATTAAATGTTACAAGACCCGCACGTTGTTTTGGACCATAGATTGTGATACCTTCTACAGAAGATAACTGTTCTAGTGCATAATCTACAATCTCATGCTCATGTTTTTCGATATTGTCCATACCGATGTCATTTAAGAAATCAATTGCTGCACCTAATCCAACTGCACCAGCAATGATTGGTGTACCACCTTCAAACTTCCAAGGTAGTTCTTTCCAAGTTGAATCTTGTAAGTCAACGAAATCAATCATTTCCCCACCAAATTCAATTGGCTCCATGTTTTCAAGAAGATGTTTTTTACCATAAAGTGCACCAATACCTGTAGGAGCACACATTTTATGACCAGATAATGCATAGAAATCACAATCTAAGTCTTGTACATCCACTTTCATATGCGGCGTACTTTGTGCACCATCGACAAGCATAATAGCTCCATTTTGATGTGCAATTGCTGCAATTTCTTTTACGGGATTAATTGAACCAAGTACATTTGAAACATACATAATGGCAACAATTTTCGTATTAGAGTTAATTGTAGCTTTTGCTTGCTCGATACTAATCGAGCCATCTTCTTCTAAAGGTATATATTTAAGCGTTGCGCCAGTTGCTTTTGCCACCTGCTGCCATGGAATGATATTACTATGATGCTCCATATAAGAGATCACTATTTCATCTCCAGCTTTCAGGTTCGCTCTGCCATAACTAGCAGCGACTGTATTGATTGCCGTTGTTGTTCCTCTAGTGAAAATAATTTCTTCCATTGAAGAAGCATTTATGAATTTACGAACTTTTTCACGAGCTCCTTCATATGCATCTGTCGCTTTTGTTCCTAGCGTATGCACGCCTCTATGAACATTGGAATTAATTTCTCGATAATAATTAGAAACTGCCTCAATCACCTGTACAGGTTTTTGTGAAGTTGCTGCACTATCTAGATACACTAAAGGATGTCCATTCACTTCTTGATTTAGAATAGGAAAGGCTTCACGGATTGATTTAACATCCATTACTTAACCTTCCTCTCAATTACATCAACAAGCATTTTTTTAACTTCATCAACCGGCAATTCCGAAACTACAGGTGCTAAGAATCCGTGAATAACTAAGCGCTCTGCTTCTTTTTTCGAAATACCACGACTCATTAGGTAGTAAAGTTGAGTAGGATCTACTTTACCAACTGAAGCTGCGTGACCTGCCATAACATCATTTTCATCAATTAATAGAATTGGGTTTGCATCTCCACGAGCTTTTTCACTAAGCATTAACACACGAGAAGTTTGTTGTGCATTAGATTTAGAAGCACCGTGCTCAATTTTTCCGATTCCATTAAAGATAGAAGTTGCTGCATCTTTAGATACACCATGCTTTAAGATCCAACCTTCTGAACCTTTACCAAAATGGATAATGCTCGTCGTAAAGTTTTGCGTTTGCTCACCACGACCAACAGTTACCATTTTCATATCTCCAAATGATCCGTCGCCAATTAGGTTGGTAACATTTTCAAATACTGAGTTTCCATCGTTCATTAGGCCAAGTGCCCACTCAATTTTACTATCACGACCAGCGTGGCCACGACGTACTACATAAGCAGTTACACCTTTTGCTAATGTATCAACTGCACCGTAACGTACTTTAGCATTATCTAAAGTAATTACCTCAGTTACTACATTTACAACTGCGCCATTTAAGTCTTGTGAAGTTGAAATATAGTTTTCTACATAAGTCACTTCACTGTTAGCATCAGCTACAACTAACACGTGATTGTATGCAGGTACTGTTTCTCCATCCACTACGAAAATTGATTGAATTGGTTTTTCAAGAACAACATTTTTCGGAATGTATAAGAATGCACCACCATTTACTAATGCAGCATGTAGTGCAATTAATTTGTTTTCGTCTACTTTTACAGCCTCTGTCATGAAATACTTTTTAACAAGGTCTTCATGTTCTTTAATAGCTGTGTGTAAGTCGATAAATAGAACACCTTTTTCTTTTGCTTCTGTTGAAAGCGCATGATATACAGGTGAACCATTGTATTGTACGTATACTGATTGATCAGCATCTTCGTTCATTAAAGATGTAACTGATTCTGGTAATTGATCCTTCGTTGGAACATTGCCAGTCGTTACATCAAATTCTTTACCAAAGAAATCCCATTTAGAGATATTCGTTTTATCTGGTTTTGGTAGAGAAAGTGTTTCAGCCATAGCAAGTGCGTTTAAACGGAACTCTGTGAAGTAAGCTGGTTCATTACGCAATGCAGAAAGCTGCTTTACTGTTTCTTGACTAAATGGAATTGTAGTACCAGTTGTCATGAGAATCCCCTCCTATCCGATTAAGCTTCTTGCCCAACTGTCTCGTCTTCGATACCTAACTCTTGTTTAATCCAGTCATATCCTTCAGCTTCTAAACGAGCTGCTAATTCAGGACCACCTGATTTTACAATACGACCTTGCATCATTACGTGAACGAAATCAGGCGTAATATAGTTTAATAAGCGTTGGTAGTGAGTGATGATTAAGCAACCGAACTCTTCTCCACGCATTTCGTTAACACCTTTAGATACTACTTTTAATGCATCAATATCTAACCCTGAATCAATTTCATCAAGGATAGCAATTTTAGGTTGAATCATCATCATTTGAAGAATCTCATTACGTTTTTTCTCTCCGCCTGAGAAACCTTCATTTAAATAACGTTGTGCCATTTCTGGATCCATTTCAAGGAATTCCATGTTTTTATCTAAAGAACGGATAAATTTCATTAATGAAATTTCATCGCCTTCTTCACGACGAGCGTTTACTGCTGAACGTAAGAAATCGGCATTTGTAACGCCACTGATTTCACTTGGATATTGCATAGCAAGGAAAAGACCTGCTTGAGCTCGCTCATCAACTTCCATTTCTAATACATCGTTGCCATCAAGCTCGATGCTTCCACCAGTCACTTCATATTTTGGATGACCCATAATAGCTGAAGATAAAGTAGATTTACCTGTACCATTTGGTCCCATGATTGCGTGGATTTCTCCACCTTTTACTTCAAGGTTTACACCTTTTAAAATTTGCTTACCTTCAATAGCAACTTGAAGGTCTTGTATTTTTAATGTAGAAGCTCCCATTGTTTACCCTCCATAATCTTAACAAATAAAATTTCTATAAAATAGAAAATGGCTATTTTAGTTCATTCTCATTTTATTCTCATTCTAATCTTAAAGCAATTAAAAAGTATTTTCAAGCAGAGTACTATTTTATTAAAAAAGTTTTATGCTCACACTAAATTTTTGCAAAAATAGAAATTAAGAAAAGTACTATATATAGGAAATAATAATTTCTACATTTACAATCAAGCGCGGTAAAATATGTCAAAACTAACTAAACTCTCAACCGAACAACATATATGCAATCAATCAACTTCAAAGCTTTTTCTTAAATAAAAGAGACGAAGTAGCTGGTGAGTTAAGCGACTTTTGCTAATTGACTTTATCACTACAAAGCTTGGTCTCATGTATTTTAATAAAGGATTGAAGAATCTCATTGATTAATCCTTGAACATGTAGAACACCTTTTTGCATTATTGTTAAATGAAGATCTTGAATCATAATGTTTTCTTAAAACAATTTTTTAATCGTATACACTTTAGACTATTCAATACTAATATAGTTGTTCAAGTTAAATTGGGTGATACGTACTTAAAAATTACTCATATATTTAATAAGATTCACACTCTTTCATTATTAACAAAAAACCAATTTTTCATAAAATAATTTTATATGTTATTAAATGCAAAAGAACCTTTTTAGGAAGGTTCTTTTGCATTCATATTATCTAATTTTACTACTGGAATATTTTATAAGGTACAACGATTTCCGGCATACCCGCCGCATATGCAGCTACTTCATATTCACTAAAAATTAATTTAATGCCTTCCTGATCAAATACCCATAATCTATTTTTATCATCTAGAGATATTTCATTTGGTGACTTAATTAAAACATATCCACTATATTTATTTTGTAATTGTTGATAAGTATAATCTTGTATAACTTTTTCCTTTCCTTTTATTAGGCTTGATAACTGAATGAGATCACCTGTTTTTAAATCAAAATTAAAGATTGTCCCCGTAGTCATCCCGTGTGCTCCGCCAGTATAAACATATTCATAATAGACTACACTTAATTTTCCAGTATCATTATAAGGAACTTTATAGGTAAATATGTACTCATACGGTCTCCAAGGCCCTTGACTTGAAGTCCATTTTTTCTTCGCTGCTTTTTCGTCTGCAAGTAATTTTAATCTATGTTGATTAGCTACTTTTGCACCTTTTTGTAAAGTTATATTTATTTTCTGTTCGGCCTTTTTGCTACTCAATCCTTTTACTTGTGGATATTTAATTGGTGTATTTCTCAATTTCACTTCATATACTTGCGCTTTTTGTACAGTAGCAGGCGACAATTGTACTAGTTTACTGTTTTTTTTGACCGCTGCTTGTGAATAAGTCGGTATCAATATAGAGCTTGTCATGATACAAGTAATTAAAAATCCAATAACTTTTTTCATTTTGCTCCTCCTTAAACCAAATAGTACCTATAGTATGAGAAATTAAGGATAGATTTATTACTTACACGAATATCAGATTCCAATCTCTATCAAACTCATAAAAAAATTTGTGTTCGCCTTTCCTTCTAAGTGCATTCCTTTATAATAATTACAAGCAAATCATTTATAATAAATACATCTATAAATAGAAGATTTTATTCAGAAAGTGGGATATAAAATGGCGAATATATTTGTAGCAGGCAAAATACCTGAAAAAGCAGAAGAAATTTTAAAAGGTAACGACATAACCATTTTTAATGGTGAAGGACTAATCTCTGAGGACGAGCTTTGTGAAAGTGTAAAAAATGCAGATGCAATTTTAAGTTTACTTTCTACCCCAATTACAAAAAATGTAATCGATGCCGCTAAAAATGTGAAGATTATTGCTAATTATGGAGCTGGTTTTAACAATATTGATATAGACTATGCTACAAGCAAAGGAATTCACGTAACAAATACTCCATTTGTTTCTACTGATGCTACAGCAGAGTTAACGCTAGCTATCTTATTAGCAGTTTCAAGAAGAGTAGTAGAAGGCGATGAGTTATGCCGTACGACAGGTTTTGATGGATGGGCACCATTATTCTTTAGGGGCACTGAAGTTTCAGGGAAAACAATCGGTATCTTTGGCTTCGGTAACATCGGACAAGCAGTTGCAAAGCGAGCAAATGCTTTTAATATGAAGGTATTATATACTCAACCTAGAAGGTTAAGCCTAGAAATTGAACATCAATTTAATGCAACATATGTGTCATTTGATGACTTATTAAAAGAATCTGATTTCGTATCACTTCACTCTCCATATAAGCCTGAACTACACCATCTATTTGGAGAAGAAGAATTTGCAAAAATGAAGAAAACTGCCTTCTTTATAAATGCAGCAAGAGGTACACTCGTAAATGAAGCAGAGTTAGTAAATGCTTTAAAAAATGGTATGATTGCAGGCGCTGCGTTGGATGTTTTTGAATTTGAACCAATCATTACGGAAGAATTAAAAACATTATCAAATGTCGTTCTAACACCTCATATTGGAAATGCAACTTATGAAACGCGTGAAGCGATGTCTGAAGTAGCAGCTAACAATATTATAGAAGTAATAAATGGAAGAAATCCTATTTCTGCTGTAAATGAAGTATTTGTTAAAAACTGATCGGTACAATACTGAGTTAGTATTAATAGAAGATATTTGCCAAAACAAAAAAACTCTTAGTTAAATCGCTAAGAGTTTTTCTGTTGATTACTTATTCACTTACAGGTACTACAGCACCTTCATACTTTTCAATGATGAAATCTTGAATTTCTTTAGAGTGTAATACTTTTACTAATGCTTTGATCTCTTTTTTGTCTTTGTCACCTTCGCGAACTGCAATGATGTTTACATATGGCGATTCTTTACCTTCTAAAGCAATAGCATCCTTCATAGGATTTAAACCAGCATCAATTGCATAGTTTGTATTGATTAAAACAGCATCGCCTTCTTTGTTTTGGTAAACTTTTGGAAGTAAACCTGCTTCAACGTCGGCTTTGAATTTTAAGTCTTTAGGGTTTTCAGCAATATCTTTAATTGTAGCAGTTGTTGGGTCTACGCCTTCAGCAATTTTAATTAAACCTTCTTGTTGTAATAGGCTTAACATACGACCGTGATCAGCAACTGAACTACTCATGATAATTGTTGCACCTTTTGGTAGATCATCTAAGCTCTTATATTTTTGAGAGTAAACACCGATTGGCTCAATATGAATTCCACCAGCATTTTCAAATTTATATCCATTTTCTTTCATTTGTGATTCTAAGTAAGGAATGTGTTGGAAATAGTTTGCATCTAATTCTTTTGATTCTAAAGCTTTATTCGGTAAAACATAATCTTGGAACTTTACGATTTTTAAATCAATACCTTCTTTTTTCAGTAAAGGTTTTGCTTCTTCTAAAATTACCGCGTGAGGTACGTTTGAAGCACCTACTACTAATTCTTTATTTCCTTTTCCATCAGCTTTGTATTCCCCATTACCACATGCAGCTAACGATAAAGCTAATACGCCTGCTCCAAATAAACCTGTAATCTTTTTGAAATTCATGTTCTTTTTCCTCCCTAATTTGAATTAAGCTCTTTTATCTATTTTTGTTGTTATTAAATCTCCAATAAATTGAAGTATAAATACAATGATTAAGATGATGACTGTTGCCACTAACGTTACTTCATTATTTGACCTTTGGTAGCCTTCCATAAATGCTAAGTTACCAAGTCCTCCGCCACCTACAACACCTGCCATTGCTGTATAACCAACTATTGCAATTGTTGTAACAGTTAAGCCTGAGATAATAGCAGGTAACGCTTCTGGAATAAGAACTTTTAAAATAATTGTTAAAGTGCTTGCTCCCATTGCTCTTGCTGCTTCAATTACACCTTTATCAATTTCACGTAATCCGATTTCAACCATTCTTGCATAAAATGGTGCAGCTCCGATAATTAGAGCAGGTAATGCAGCTTTCGCACCAAGCATTGAACCAAGAATAAACATTGTAAACGGAATTAATAAAATGATTAAAATAATGAACGGTATTGATCTGAATATATTTACAAATCCAGCTAAAATCATGTTAACCAATTTATTTTCTAGCAGCTGGTCTTTACTTGTTAAGAATAATAGCAAACCAATAATTAACCCTAAAATAAAAGTAGCTAAAGCTGCTATTACTGTCATAAATAATGTTTCTTGTGTTGCTAAGATCATTGTTTCCCAATCAACATTCGGAAAAAGTTGTGTCATATTACGCTACCTCCACTTCAACTTGCTTTGATTCTAAGTAAGAAATTGCCTCTTTGATGTTATTTAAATCTCCTACAAGTTGAATAGTTAGTGTTCCGTATGACCCTTCAGCGGTTTGAACAATTTTTCCTTGCAAAATATTGATTTCAATATCAAAGTGCTTTACTACTTCAGATATATGGGGTTGATTAGCTTGTCCATTTTTAAATGTAAGCCTATAAGTTGTATCATTCCCATTGGTTTCTATAATTACTTGTTGATTAAATTCCTCATCAGTTCCTCTAATTTGCTTTACAAATTTTTTTGTAATTTCTTGTTGTGGATGAGTGAATACATCAACTACATGTCCTTCTTCAACTACTTTTCCATTTTCCATTACAGCTACTCGCTGACAAACTTTTTGAATAACATGCATTTCATGTGTAATCATAACGATCGTAATACCTAGTTGTTTATTAATACTTGTTAGTAGTGAAAGTATTGAGTCAGTTGTTTCCGGATCTAATGCAGAAGTAGCTTCATCACATAATAAAACATCTGGATTATTTGCTAATGCTCTTGCAATACCAACGCGCTGTTTTTGACCACCACTTAGTTCTGAAGGATAAGCATTTTCTCTTCCCTCAAGCCCAACAAGCTTGATTAATTCCTTCGCACGCTCAACACGTTCCTTTTTTGAAACATTTGCAATTTCAAGCGGGAAAAGTATATTGTCTAAAACTGTTCTAGACCATAATAAGTTAAAGTGTTGGAATATCATCCCGATTTTTTGTCTTGATTTTCGAAGTTCTGCTGATGAACACTTTGTTATTGATTTCCCATTAACGATTACGTCACCATCTGTTGGAATTTCAAGTCCGTTTAGCATTCGTAATAACGTACTTTTCCCAGCACCGCTATATCCGATCATGCCAAAGATTTCACCTGCTTCAATTGTTAATGAAACATCCTTTACCGCGGTTACAGTGCCTTTCTTACTCCTATATATCTTACTTACATTATTTATTTGAATCATTCATGATTTCTCCTCTCAAACATTCTAACAACCCTCTTTTCAATTTTTTGTAAGAGCATACTTTTTTAGTCTTAAAAAACAAAAAAACCTTTCTACTCGCATGAGTAGAAAGGTTTAACATAAAAAGTAAGCCTTTCTCTCATCTCTCAAAGCAATTGCTTTGCAGGAATTAGCACCATTTCAATGACAAGCATTGACGGTTGCTGGGTTTCACAGGGCTCAGTCCCTCCACCTCTCTCGATAAGAGTTAACGTATCAAATATTCGGTTGTTTAATGTAATTTTCATTCTACAAACTTAGACATAAGTTGTCAACAATTTTCTAAAAGTTTTTTCTCATTCTCCACACTCGTATATTGAAAAATTGTTTCAATGAGTAATAATAATCGATAATTCCCCTCGTAAGAAGCGTCATTTAACTTTAATAATAGACCTAAGCGTTCCCTTCCTAAATTTAACGATTTCCAACCATCTTTCGTTAAATTAATTCTTAATTGTGGAATAGCTCGATCTAATATTTCAATAAATGGAGCTTTCTTGCTAAATTTGATATATGATTTCTCATTAAGACAATTTAATTCGATAATTCGATCTTCAATCGGTAAAATTATTTGTAAATATTCCTTATTAATAAATAAATTTCTAGCTTGTCCAACCCACTCCTTAATTTCCATATCGTTTACACCTCTCCCGAATTCTTTAAAACTATTTTCTCATAGATAGATGTAATGTTCTTTACTTTTCGCTCGACAATTACCATGGATAAACACATGTCATTCTACAACTTTCACCTTATTTCCCAAGAAATATGTCAGAAGTTGGGTAATAAAATATAGTCATTGTTGAAACATTTTTTCGTACTTGAGAATGCGTTAGTTGATTACAACTCCAGGTTGCTCGCTTTCCGAGGGGCGAGAGCTGAGCCTCCTCGGCTAGTCCTCCGGGGTCTCAGCTTTCCCGCGTTCCCTACAGGAGAGTCGAGCACCTTCCGTTGTAATCAACTTCTGTCTTTTTAATACTCAACAAGCAAAATTCTTTAAAAAAAGCTTTAAAAAAATAAAAAATGACAACTAATCACTTGTAAATTAGTCGTCATTTTTTATTATCAAGAGGACTTCTCGATCTCTTAATATTCATCGTTTAATATATAGATTATGTTTTTTTAATAAGTCATGTAAGTACGGAACAGATTGGAAAGCGTATATTTTTTGTTTGATTTCTCCTTTGTCGAAGATGAGTAGACAAGGTACACTTTCAATTTTCCAAGCTTGAGCTTCTTGTGTTAGATCATTAATATTTTGCTTTGATAATGGTAAGTTAGGCAGTATTTCATTTACGATTTCTAACATTTTAGATGCTACTTGGCAAGTACCACACATAGCGGTATATATATATAAAATTGTTGTTTCTTTTGATTCTATACGTTGCATTAATTCATTCTTTGTCCACTGGTACATATCATTAATCCTCTTAAATTGTTCTTAAATAGTCTGTAAAAACGGAAATATCCGCTCCTAATAATACACTTGCTAAATGTTGACTTGGGGCTGTTGCAACTTCACGATAGCTTCTGTCTATATACAAATGCTCCGCTTGTGGAAATTCTCTTTTTAACAATCTTCTCAGTTTTTCTCCAGCCTCATCAGCATCAACTAGCACATAGATTTCTCTAAAATCTAACATTTCGGCTAGTTCATCTAATTTAGTTGTTCCTACAGTTCCATTTGTACAAATGATATCTACAGGTTCTTTAATGATAGATTGTATTTTTCTTTTATCAGTAGTACCTTCGACAATGATTACTTTTCTTTGATCTTCAATATTCACTGGGCATCACCTATTGTAAAGGACTCTAAAGCTTATTTCATTTATATAGTATATTCTATTTTCGTTTGTTGTTTCCTTTTTTTCATGAAAGGAAATTAAACTAACCCAAAACCAAGACATAAATAACATAAAAAAAGTATTTTGTATTTATCAGTATACACATAAATTAAGAAAAGCGCCCATAATTGGACGCTTTTAATAGATAATTAATCTTGATTGATCATTTCTTCGTATTTTTCAGCAGACATTAACTCTTCATATTCAGAAGTGTTAGAAGCTTCAACAACTACCATCCAAGCTTTTTCGTATGGAGATTCATTAACGAATTCTGGATTATCATCTAGGCTTGAGTTTACTTCAACAACTTTCCCACTAATAGGAGCATAAAGTTCAGAAACTGTTTTTACAGACTCAACGCTACCAAATGGCTCGTTTACTGTAATATCATCGCCTACTTCTGGTAACTCAACAAATACGATATCTCCAAGTTCTGATTGTGCAAAATGAGAAATACCGATATAGTACTTATTACCTTCAACTCTTACCCACTCATGTTCTTCTGAATAACGTAATTCTTTTGGAATTGACATTGTGAATCCTCCTCGATTAATTACCATAATTTATGTTATTTTATAACCAAACTTTTTCAAATACTTCTTCGTTAAAACCAACTGTTGCTTGATCTCCATTAAATAGAAGTGGTCTTTTGATCAGTTTGCCATCAGAACTTAGAAGTTCTAGAAGCTCTTCTTCAGTTTTAGTTGGAATAACATCCTTCAAGCCAAGTTCACGGTATTTTACACCACTTGTATTAAATAATTTATTAATAGAAATTCCACTTACTTTTAAAACATCAGCAAGTAATTCCTTTGAAGGCGGATTTAATGTAATATCAACTGCTTCCACAGTTACATTATGTTCTTTAAGCCAAGAAGCAGCTTTTCGACAAGTTCCACACTTTGGATATGTATAAAAAATGATACTCATATTAGCAACTCCTCCCATTTTCTATTTTATCACAGTCAATAAGTGAGTTAAAATAGTTCGGTTAGAAAATTCTGTTATAAATCGTCATTTATAAATATTATAACAACATTCGACAATATTAACTAGTTAAACGTTCGGTTATTTTTTAATTTATTACAATATTTTTTTCATATTCGAACTATCATTCGTATTTTCAAGACAAAATTATACAAGCAAAAATGTTTTAATCTGATTTGAATTTTAGAATAACCTATATTAGTATGTCATATCTGAAGTTAGATTATCCTATTTTTACCATATCATTAAATATTTTAAGGGCAGAAAGTAGTAGTTCCTTTCATAAAAAAACTGCCATTCTCATAAGAAAGGCAGTTTTTCTAAAATCTTATACTGTATAACGCTCAGCAGCTAATACACCAACTGCGATTTCACGCTTTTTAGCAATTACGTTAATCGGCGTGTGACGAGTAAATTTACGAAGTGCAGATGTCATCATTCGTAATGAATCACCTGACTCAACAGCTACTAAAGTTTCTTTTGCATGAGCCTCAATTTCATTGAACGCTTCTTGACAGAACACTTGAGTATAAAGTAGTTTTTGGTTTGATTTTTCTACACCTACTTTGTTGATTGCTTTTTCTGTACGAAGAATTGCAGATTCCATTGCATAAATATTGCTCGCGATATCAGCAATGTTAACTAAGATTTCTTGCTCTCTTTCTAATGCTTTACCGAATTTTTGAGCAGCTAATCCTGCAATCATGATACCGATTTTCTTCGCATTACGTAGTAAATGCTTTTCTTGCTCTAGTGGAGCATCTCCTACTTCTGAAGGCATAAACATCATAAGCTCTTCTTGAATTGCTTGAGCTTGTTGAAGTAAAGGTAATTCACCTTTCATTGCTTTACGTAAGAAAGTGCCTGGTACGATTAATCGGTTAATTTCATTTGTACCTTCAAAGATACGGTTAATACGAGAATCACGGTAGATACGCTCAATTTCATATTCTGCCATGAAACCATAACCACCGTGAATTTGAACACCTTCGTCAGCTACATAATCTAATACTTCTGAACCGAAGAATTTATTTAATGAACACTCAATTGCATATTCAGAAACAGCTGCTGCTACTGCTTTTGGATCTTTTGCTTGTTCCTCAGTTAATTGACTAAAGCGGTCTTCAAACAATCCTACAGTACGGTATACTGAACTTTCATTTGCATAAATTTTTGTAGCCATATTCGCTAATTTTTCTTGAATTAAACTAAATTTAGCGATTGGTGTTTTAAACTGTTGACGTTGGTTTGCATAAGTTGCAGATAATTCTAAAGCACGTTTAGAAGATCCAACAGTTCCTACAGCTAATTTGTAACGACCAATATTTAAAATGTTGAATGCAATAACATGGCCTTTTCCTACTTCACCTAAAAGATTTTCCACTGGTACTGCAACATCTTCTAAAATTAATGTACGAGTAGAAGATGATTTGATACCCATTTTCTTTTCTTCTGGGCTAGTTGAAACGCCTGGATAGTTTCTCTCAACGATAAATGTAGAGAAATGCTCACCATCGATCTTTGCATATACAACGAATACATCTGCAAATGCAGAGTTAGTGATCCATTGTTTTTCTCCATTTAAGATATAATGTGTACCTTCTGCATTTAATTTTGCTGTTGTTTTCGCTCCTAATGCATCTGAACCTGAACCTGGCTCTGTTAACGCGTATGCAGCTAATTTTTCACCAGTAGCTAAGTCTGGTAAATAGCGTTTCTTTTGATCTTCATTACCAAATAAAACGATTGGGAGTGATCCAATTCCAACATGAGCTCCATGTGTAATTGCAAATCCACCAGCTAAAGAAAACTTCTCTGAAATTAATGAAGAACTAATTTTATCTAATGCAATGCCACCATATTCTTCTGGAATATCAGCAGCAAGTAAGCCAAGCTCACCAGCTTGTTTTAGCAAACGAACAGAACGCTCGAATTCATGCTTCTCTAAATACTCTAATTCTGGTAATACTTCATTTACAACGAACTCTTCAGTTGTCTTCGCAATTAATTTATGCTCGTCAGTATAATCCTCTGGAGTAAAAATTTTATCAAACGTAATTTCTTCTGTTAAAAAGCTTCCGCCTTTAATGACACTACCGATTGTTTTTTCCATCATTACTTCCTCCTGTTTCGTTTTCATTTATTTTGTATTCCGTTTTTTTTATTAAATTAATTCAAATACCCCAGCAGCTCCCATTCCGCCACCGATACACATTGTTACTACACCGAATTGCTCTCCACGACGCTTCATCTCATGTAATAAAGATAGTGTTAATTTTGCACCAGTACAGCCAAGTGGATGACCTAATGCAATTGCACCACCGTTTACGTTTACCTTGTTTTCATCCAAACCTAAATGACGCATGACTTGAATTGACTGTGAAGCAAATGCTTCGTTTAACTCAAATAATCCGATATCTGATAAACTTAATCCTGCTAGTTTAAGAGCTTTTGGAATTGCTTCAACTGGACCAATCCCCATCACTTCCGGTGCTACACCAGCAACTGCAAATGAACGGAATTTTAACAGTGGACTTAATCCTTCCGCTTCAGCTTTTTCACGATCCATTACTAGTACGGCGGCTGCGCCATCACTTGTTTGTGAAGAGTTCCCAGCAGTCACTGATCCTCTTACATTAAATGCTGGACGTAATTTTGCTAAAATTTCAGAAGTTGTACCTTCACGTACTCCCTCATCTTGAGAAAAAGTAAATTTTTTCTCCTCTAGTTTGTTATTTGAATTAATTGAACGTAACGCTACATCAACTGGTACAATTTCATCTACAAAGCGACCTTCACGAATTGCAACAGCTGCTTTTTGATGGCTTCGAACCGCAAATGCATCTTGGTCTTCACGAGATATTCCATAGCGATTAGCTACTTGTTCAGCAGTGTGCCCCATACCCATATAATATTCAGGCGCATTTTCTACTAGTCTACTATTTGGACGAATGACATGTCCTGACATTGGTACTAAACTCATAGACTCAGCACCACCAGCAATCGCTGCTTCTGAGTGACCTAACATAATTCGCTCAGCTGCATACGCTATACTTTGTAAACCCGAAGAACAATAACGGTTGATTGTGATAGCCGGAACTGTATTTGGTAATCCAGCAAGTGCTCCAATATTTCTTGCCATATTTAAGCCTTGTTCTGCTTCAGGCATTGCACATCCAAAAATTAAATCATCAATTGGACCATCATAATTACCAGCACGTTTTAATGTTTCTTTTACTACTAATGCTCCTAAATCATCTGGTCGAACTGTTGCAAGTGAACCTTTTTTCGATTTGCCTACAGGTGTTCTTGCACCTGCTACAATGACAGCTTCTCTCATGTTCTTCCCTCCATCTCCGATTAGTTACGTAACGGTTTTCCTTTTACAAGCATGTGCTGCATACGAGCTTGAGACTTCATTTCAGTGATTAAGCTTAAGAACGCTTCACGCTCAATGTCTAATAGATATTGCTCATCAACTTTTGTACCGAATGGAACTTTACCACCAGCAATTACATAAGCTAATTTCTTAGCAATCGTTAAATCATGCTCACTAATATATCCAGACTGATACATAGCTTGAGCACCTAATAATAATGTTGCATAGCCTGTTTCACCAACAACAGGTACTTTCTCACGTACTGGCGCACTATAGCCAGCTTCATATAATTCAAGAACTCGTTGTTTTGCTTCATAGATTAAATGATCCGCATTAAACACTTTACGATCATTGTGATGTAAGAATCCGTTTTCAAATGCTTCTTGAGCAGATGTAGATACTTTAGCCATCGCAACTGTTTCAAATACTCGGTTTGCTAAAGTTTGTAAGTCAAACTGTACACCTTCTGGGAATTGCTTTAATTGTTTCATATAAAGCTCTTTACTACCGCCACCGCCAGGAATTAATCCTACGCCAACTTCAACTAATCCCATATAAGTCTCTGAAGATGCAACAATACTAGCAGCCGGTAAACAAATCTCTGAACCTCCACCAAGTGTCATTCCATATGGTGCTACTACTACTGGTTTATCAGAGTATTTGATTTTCATCATTGCATTTTGGAAACCTTTAACAACCATTTCAATTTCAAAGTAGTTATCATCTTGAGCTTCCATTAAAATCATTGCTAAGTTAGCACCAACACAGAAGTTCTTAGCTTGATTTCCAATTACTAACCCTTTGTAATTTTTAGATACTTCCTCAACTGCGAAGTTAATCA
This sequence comes from Bacillus sp. JJ664, assembly GCF_036962205.1. NCBI lineage: Bacteria > Bacillati > Bacillota > Bacilli > Caryophanales > Bacillaceae > Bacillus > Bacillus sp. JJ664. Next base: position 43,047 of record NZ_JBALMS010000011.1, read on the forward strand.
TTTGTGTAATATCCATACCGATTGCATTGCTCTTTGTATGGAACTCTAAACAAGCAACACCATCACCAAGGTCAATTAAACTTGCACCAGAATTTTTCTTAATGATACGACCTTGTTCTTTTAAAGCACTAAGTTTAATTTCTTTCTCATTTCGATCTAATTGAACATATTCTCCATTGTGATAGAAACTAACAGCACCATTATCTTGTTTGTAGAAGCTATCATTACCGTTATCTAACAGATCCTTAACCCAACCAGGGACAGAAATGCCTTCGCTTTCCATGCGGACAACTGATTTAGATACACCAATCGCATCCCAAATCTCAAAAGGACCTAAATCCCATCCAAATCCCCATTTCATGGCTTGGTCTATTCCAACAATATTATCTGAGATCTCACCAGTTAATTGAGCAGAGTACGCTAATACTGGACTAATAATACTCCATAGGAAGTTTCCAGCTCTGTCATCAGCGTATACAAGCGCTTTCAACTTATTTGATAAACCTTTTACTTGTTTAACAGTTTCAGTAGAAACAGTCGTTAATTTTTTTCTTGCACCATATTCCAAAGTAGCTGGATCAAGTTCTAAAATTTCCTTACCTTGTTTTAAGAAAAATCCTTGACCGCTCTTACTTCCTAACCATTTACGATCTGCCATTTCCTTCATAAATTCAGGAACTTTGAATACTTCCTTTTCTTCGCCTTCTACTAAGTCATAAACATTATTTGCAACGTGGATAAATGTATCTAATCCAACTACATCTAAAGTACGGAAAGTAGCACTAGATGGACGACCGATCATCGGACCAGTAATTGAATCTACTTCACCAACACTATAACCACCTTTAAGCATCTCACGAACTGTTACAAGTAATCCGTAAGTTCCGATTCTGTTACCGATAAAGTTAGGTGTATCTTTCGCAAGTACAACCCCTTTACCTAAAACATCTTCACCAAATTTTTTCATAAATGACAGTACTTCATGAGATGTATGTTGTGTAGGAATTACTTCTAATAATTTTAAGTATCTTGGTGGATTAAAAAAGTGTGTGCCTAAGAAATGTTTTTTAAAGTCTTCAGAACAATCTTCAGACATCGCTTCAATTGAAATTCCTGATGTGTTAGAGCTTATGATTGATCCCGGTTTACGAACAGCATCAACTTTTGCTAACACTTGTTTTTTTATCGCTAAATTTTCAACTACTACCTCAATGACCCAGTCAACTTCGCTTAAACGACTCATGTCATCTTCAAAATTTCCAGCTTCAATTAAAGCTAAATTTTTCTTTGAGGCTAGAGGAGCTGGTTTTTGTTTTAATAATTTCTGAATAGCCGATTGACTAAAACGATTACGAAATTCTTTAGATTCATTAGTAAGACCTTTTGCAGTATCTTCCTCAGATAATTCTCTTGGGACAATATCAAGAAGTAATGTTGGAATACCTATATTCGCTAAGTGTGCAGCAATACCTGAACCCATCACACCCGAGCCGAGTACAGCGGCTTTTTTAATTCTTTGGATCATATGCATTTCTCCTCCTTGTTTCTTGAATGAATACTCATTCACTTTCAAGATAGAATTTCCCCATCGCAAATGAGCTCTACTTTCACTATATGCTATATTCTAATTTTTCGCAATAAACAAAAAGTTCAAATTAATAATTTTTTATTTTAGCCAACACTATTTTTACTAATAAGATTACTGTATTAGGTTAGTCTAATGAATGGAGGTGATTACTATGCGACGGAAGAGAAATCCATCTAAAGGTGGGGTCAGTGCAGCAAGTGTACAAGGAAATGCAGGCCATGGAGATCAAAAGCAGGAAAAAGGTAAACAAAGTAACAACCAGCAGTACGGACGAGAAAATATGGGTCAATAAGATACGGTTTTTTACTAAGTTTGTTTCATAGACTAGGACGATGAAACAATTAAAATAATGTTGTTTTGTTTTTGAATTTATATTAAGGTCGATTCACAAATAATCCTGTATAAAAAGAAAAAAGAGACTGTTGAATAAGGATCTCGGACAATCCTCTTTTCAGCAGTCTCTTTCAATTCATTATTTACTGAACATACCCTTTAATACGAAAGCTACGTTAGCTGGACGTTCAGCTAAACGACGCATGAAGTAACCGTACCAGTCAGTACCATAAGGCACGTAAACACGCATATTATAGCCTTCTTTAACAAGCTCTAATTGGCGTTCAACACGGATACCATATAACATTTGGAATTCGAACTGATCGTTAGGAATATTATGTTCTTTTACTAATTGCTTAGTATATTCAATCATCGCTTCATCATGAGAAGCAATTGCAGTAAAGTTACCGTTTAATAAGTGCATTTTAATGATTTTTTTGAAATTCTCATCAACGTCTTTTTTTTCTGGGAATGCAACCTCTGCTGGTTCTTTATAAGCACCCTTAACTAGACGTAGGTTAGGATTTAAACTATTTAAATCAGTGATATCGTTTTCAGTTCTGTATAAATAAGCTTGAATTACAGTACCGATATTTTCGTATTCTGATTTTAATTGTTTAAAAATACGAATCGTTTTTTCACAACGAGTAAAGTCTTCCATATCAATTGTTACAAACACATTGTGTTTTGTAGCAACTTCAAGAATTCGACGCATGTTTCCTAATACAAGCTCGTCCGAAATATCAAGACCCATTGAAGTCATCTTTAATGAAAGTTGTGAATTTAACTTATTTTTACCGATTGCTTCAATTGCTTCGATACAATGATCAGTCATTTCGTTTGCTTCTTCAACCGTATCAACGAATTCACCTAAATAATCAATTGTAACCTTTAAATCTTTTTTATTTAAATCTTTGATTACTCTAGTTGCTAAATCGATTGTTTCACCAGCAACGAAACGAGCTGCACCAAAACGAAGACCGTATTTTTTAGCCATCTTCGTTAAAAACTTATTTTTTGACATGAATAAAAAAGTATTTTTCATCAGTTGTTCCATCTCTTAACCCCCAATTTCTAAATAGTACTTCTCTCTCTATCTAATACTAATGTATCATTTAATGAATATCGTTAAAACATTTTTTTAGCAAATTGTCGAATTTTGTACAAACTATAAAACGCTTACTAAATATTATATTATCATAATTTTAGTCATCAGTCATCCATACGCCGCTCTAAATCTTATTACCTATTTTTTCTTATTTGCCATTTCTTCTCGATGTTGTTCATTTAACGTTTTGATTTCTTTAATTAAGTGAATCATTTCATCCTTCGCATCTGGATATGTTTCATTCCAATGCTTCGTCAATGGCGGCATAGATTTAGATATATATGTGTACATAATCCACTTCTCAACTTTTTCTTGTTTTTCCTCTGACCACTCTCCAAGCATTAATTCTGTATATTTTTTTATTAGCGCTTCAAATTTCTGTTCAAATTCCTTTTGCATAAAATCACCTCTCCTACATACTGCACAACTTTTTTAAAATGTTTATTCTGATACACGAAATTATATTATACATTCACAAATAATAAAAATAGATGATGCAAGTAGATCATTCATTTTTAATTACGATGACGAGCATTTCTTTTTTCACAAATTGTTCATACTTTCACAATCTTTTTATTAATATATGTCCTTATACTAGATGGTGTATTCGTCTATTAAAGCAATGTATTGGAGTGATCATCTTGGAACGAGAAAGTATACAATATTGTATAGAATTGGCTCTGAAAAAAAAGAATGTATTGGATGATAATATAAATAAATATTTAACTCGTGCAGCTTTGGCTTCTATTTACATCAGTTTTATTTTAATAGTGTGCTTAAAATTAGCAGAAGTTTTCCGCCTACAAGAATCTCAATTCACTTCTGTAGCTTATCCTTTTGTTTTCGCCACTGCACTCGTCATGATTATTTATGGTGGTGGAGAACTATTCACTAGTAATACGATGTATTTTACAATCTCTACATTAGCTAAAAAAACAAGTAAACTTGATTTAATCAAGAACTGGATTGCTTGCTACTCAGGTAATATTTTAGGTTGTTGTGTCTTCGCCATTTTGTATTACCTTACTGGATTACCAAAGGAACTTCCCTCAAATCATTTCTTAACAAATGTTGTAGATCACAAAATACACGCTTCTTTTATTCAATTGTTTTTTAAAGGTATTTTATGTAACTGGCTAGTCTGTCTTGCATGTTTTTTACCAACCAGATTAAAAGATGATACTGCAAAAATACTCATGATTTTCTTATTAGTATTTGCTTTCTTTTTTTCCGGTTATGAACATAGTGTTGCAAATATTGCCGTCTTTACTTTAGCATCAATTATGCCTCATGATATAGCTTTTACTTTTAGTAATGTTTTACACAATTTAATTCCTGTTACATTAGGTAATATTGTTGGTGGTTCTGTCGGTGTAGGCGTTAGTTATTATTATTTAAACAGTCGTAAACATATTAGTCCTAAAAAATTAAAACAAATTTCATGATTTTTTGACTAAACCTGTCTTAAAACTAACTAGACAGGTTTTTTCGTGCAAATCTATATTTAATATGGTAATAATGTGATTATATATGAAAAATTTACCTTTTTTGGTGGTGACAAATTTGAAATACAATAAATTCGTTTATTTTATCATGATCAGTTCATTTTTGTGTTTTTTACTTCTAACATATGGATTTATAAAAGGTGCATACACTGTTTTAAATCCTCAGAAAAGCAAGCTAATCGTTAGCCAAGAGAATAGCAAAGAACAAAGTATTAATAAGAAAGATTCGATAATGATTGTTTCATTAGGCGATTCGATTACTCGTGGAGTTGGTGATGATGAAGGACAAGGTTATGTAAGAAGAGTGAAAGAAACACTTGAAAAAGACTACAAGCAATCCTCAACAATCTCTAATTTGGCAGTAAGTGGGGCAAAAACATCAGATTTAGTTGCTCAACTTAATAATAAAAGCGTACAAGAAGCAATTCGTACTGCTGACACAATTATGTTATCAATTGGCGGTAATGACTTATTTCCTGGAGCAGATCAACTAAACCAGCAATTCTTAAAATCATATCGACCTGACGAAAAAACATTTCAAAAAAATCTTCAAACGATCTTTCAACAAATACGGAAACAAAATCAGTCTGCTCCTATTTATGCTTTAGGTTATTACAACCCTTTCCATAATGTAGAAGGCCTAGATGCCTCTTCAAGCTTTGTTTCAAAATGGAATGAAATATTAGAACAGACAGTACTTCATCTTGATAATGCATATGTAATTCCTACTTTCGATTTATTTTATAACGAAGAAGAAAAATATTTATACACTGATCACTTCCATCCAAACAAAGCCGGATACATTGAGATGGCCAATCGCTTATCTAAAAAAATAGGAAGCCAGCTTCGAGGTGATAAAGATGAATAAAGTATTAAAAGTAGAAAATGTTTCAAAAATCATAAAAGGCAAAGTACTAGTAGACCAAATTTCATTCGAAGTAAACGAAGGAGAGGTCTTTGGATTTTTAGGTCCAAACGGAGCTGGTAAAACAACCACAATTCGAATGTTAGTTGGGTTAATTTCTCCAACAAAAGGAAAGATTGAGGTTGCTGGCTATCAAATCAAAACTCACTTCAAACAGGCAATGGAGGAAATTGGTTGTATTGTTGAAAATCCTGAGCTTTACGGATACTTAACTGGATGGGAAAATCTAGTACAGTTCGCTAGGATGTTACATATTACAGACGAACTTAAAATAAACGAAGTAGTAAAACTAGTAAAATTAGATGAAAGAATTCATGAAAAGGTAAGAAATTATTCCCTTGGTATGAAGCAAAGACTTGGAATCGCTCAAGCTTTACTGGGAGATCCAAAGCTACTTATTCTAGACGAACCAACAAATGGTTTAGACCCGGCTGGCATACGTGAATTAAGAGAATTTATACATATGCTTGTAAAACAACATCATATCAGTGTGTTTATTTCAAGCCATCTACTAAGTGAAATTGAAATGATATGTGACCGAGTAGGCATTATCAATAAAGGAAAAATGGTCAGAGTATCTACAGTAAAGGAACTTGTAGAAGAAGCTGCAGAGCGAGTTGAATGGAAAGTTTCACCTCTAAGTAGCGCACAAGAATTACTGACAAAGGATCCCTCAATTCAAGACATTGTTCAAAAAGATGATGTGATACAATGTCGCATGTCACCTGAAAAAATCCATGATTATATTCAGCTTTTTATGAATGAATCAATGCAAGTAAACGGCGTTCGTACAATGTCCGTTACATTAGAAGATTTATTTATGGAAATGACGGGAGGCGAAGCACTTGGCTGAATTAATAAGACTCGTCTTTAATGAAATTGAAAAAATGGTACGTAAAAAAAGAATACTAGTCATTTTTCTGATTCTATCTGTCTTAATTCCGATTTTTGTCTATGCTCAGCTACAGCAAACGCAAGAAACTGTTAAGCGATTGGGGACTGATGATTGGAAGGTTGCTCTCCAACAAAAAATAGTTGATCAACAAAATCGCTTGAATTCATCAGGTATTCCCGAAGAATGGAAAAGCTGGTTAAAAGTGCAAATTGATCAAGAACAATACTACTTAGATAATAATATTAATCCTACAACACCTGGTGCTCCGACATTCATTCGTGAGCTAATTGAACAAAGTATCGGTTGGTTACTACTACCTTTACTCGTAATGGTCATTACAATTGATATTGTCTCGGGTGAAAGAAGTGATGGGACAATCAAACTGTTACTCACTAGGCCCGTTAAGCGATGGAAGGTTTTATTAAGTAAATGTCTTTCAATTTATTTATTAATTTCATTTCTAATCGTTCTATACGGTTTGATGGCTTTTCTCGTTTCTGGATTAGTATTTAGCTTTAAGGGATGGACTGTTCCTGTATTGACTGGATTTATTATTAAAAATAACAATTTAATAACTGATTCAGTTCAACTCATACCTCAATGGAAATATGTCATTATGGCATTTGGACTAGCATGGTTTGTCTGTATCATTATTGGAACATTATCGTTTATGGTTTCTGTACTTGTACGAACGACACCAGCGGCGATGGGGATTATGCTAGCAGCTTTAATTACAGGAAGTGTTTTGAGTGGACTTGCAACATCATGGTCTGGTGCTAAATACTTCTTTAGTGTAAACCTTGGTCTAACTGATTATTTACAAGGGCAATTACCTTCAATAGAAGGACTTAATATGCAATTCTCTCTTATCAATCTATCAGTTTGGGGATTAGCTGCTTTAATCATTGCATTCATCACGTTTATTAAACAAGATATGTTAGGGTAAGAAAGCAAGCGTTTGTCAGACAGTCTGAGGTGACACGATTAGGTGTCACCTTTTCTAATCCTCATCCTAATCGTCACCTAAATTTACTCTTAGGTTCCACATGAATATGTGTATATTGAATACTATGTTGCTCATGTAGAATCATTTCGATTTGATCAGTAATGCCATGACTTTTCTTTACATCGATTCCACCATCGACTTCTATGACAACATCAGCAATTGTTGTATTCCCATACATCCTTGCTCTTAAATCGACTACTTTATATACACCTGGTACTTTTTCCACCGTTTCAGTAAACAGCACCATTTCATCTGGATCAAAACCATCGGTTAATGAATGGGAAGCTTCATAAAAAATCTCCCAAGCCGTTTTGCATATGATTCCACCGACGATGATTGCCACAATTGGATCGATAATTGGATAGCCAAAAGATGCTCCTAATACACCTATTGTCGTCCCAAAGCTAACTAGTGCATCAGATAAATTATCTTTCGCAGACGCTTCAAGTCCTTTACTTTTGGTTTTTTTAGCGATTTTATTATTATAAAAATAAATTCCAATCATAAAAATTCCAGAAGCAAAAGCAACAATTGCCGCCATACTATTCGGCGTTTCGAATTCTCCCTTTATTAAAAGTCTTGTATTTTCAATCATGACTTGTAAACCTACCGACATCATGATGAAGGAAGCTATTAAAGTAGCAATTTGCTCCGCTCTTGAATGACCATATGGATGATCCAAATCCCTCGGCTTTCTAGCAATTTTTATCCCAATAAACACTGCTAATGATGCACCGATATCCGTCACATTGTTAAGACCATCTGCAAGTAACGCACTAGAATTTGTTCTAAAACTAACAATAACTTTAATAGCAGCTAGAATTAAATAAGCTAGAATACTTAAAAAAGCTGCCGTATCTAGTTGTTTTTGAAGACTTTTATCCATCTAAACACTCCGCTCTACTTTGAAACTTGCATCTCAATTTTTCTCATTCATTTATCATTCCCATAAATGCGTGTTTCCATCGTTTACTAAGTAGAAAAAATAAAACCAGACCTATGTACTATACACATAGAATCTGGTTTGTTTCGTTCATAAAGATAATTGAAGTTAATTTATTATAGTGGTTTTGGGTTATAGCTAGATCCAGTTAAATCCGTTAAATCACAAACTGCTTGCCATAACTCAGGATAAAATTCAAATCGAACTGCACGCTCTAATGCTTCAGCAGGTACACCTTTTAAGCTCTTCGTATTCATTCCAATCATTCTTCTAACAAGCTGGATATGCAGTCTTCGGAAACTTTGGAAGCTTTCATCAAAGGCAGTCAGTTCTTGCATCAGCTGGAATAATTCAAAATGAGTCGCCGAACTTTGATGTAATTGAACTGGTGTAAGTAAGTTTTCATTAAGTAAATCTACAAAAGGCTGCCAAAGCGTTGGTCCCAATTTTAAGATTTCATTAAATCCAGGTGAATCCTGACCGCTACCTCTTCCTAATGCTAGACGAATGATATGGTAATCACTTGGACTTACAGCCTTCACCATATCAAAAACTGCTGGTAAATGTTTTAGGTGATTATTAATTCGACCAAGATGATGGATCGCTCTAGTTACTTCCTTTGCACGCATATGTTGATCTACAGCATGAATTGATTGAATGATTAATTTAAAATGCAACTCAGCAATTTGATGGATCGTTTGAAATGTTAATTCATCAGGACAAAATAATTCAGTGTCTGGCTTTTGTAAACTTAATAACTCTTCAGTTCGGATGTATTTCTCATAATCAGTTAGTTTCTTTTGCTCTTGTGTCATTTTCATATCCCCCTAAACGTATTTACGTAAAACTGCACGAACTGGACTTCCGTCTGCATCGGTTAATGGTAAAGGTAAAGCGATAAGCTCATATTCACCTTCACTAACACTTCGTAAGTCAATAGACTCTAATATATGTACTCCATTTTCATGTAGCGCATGATGTGCAACTAATTCCTTACTATCAAGTGGATCTACTGATGGTACATCTATCCCCAATAATTTAATTCCATTTTCTTTTAAAAATTCTGCTACGTCTTTTTCGATATGAGGTATTCTTTCCGGGAAAGCGTTATCATTTTTCCATGAATTTGTTTTAATTAATAAACGTTTTACCCCATTTAAAGAAAATGTCTCTAAATCTACTTTTTTAATACTTTCAACATCTAGTAATTCAATAACTCTCGCTTCACCTACATAAAGATTTGGATTTAGGTCGATAACCTTTTTACCATTTCCATCAAAATGAAACGGCGCGTCGATATGTGTTCCTGTATGTGTACTTAATGTTAATTTACCAACATTCACTGAACCACTTTCCTCTTTAGTCCAGCTCAGTTCAAATGAGAAATTAGTATCACCTGGCCATACAGGCATTCCGTTTTGTAATCTTCTTGAGATATCAATTAAAGACATTTCATACAACTCCTAAGCAATAATTTCTCGTTCATTTTGGAATTGTTCATATTGCTTTTCCACCATGATTTTCTTTAATATTTGTACACTATTCCAAATATCAACATATGAAGTATAGAATGCAATTGGAGCTAGTCTAATTACGTTTGGTGCACGAAAATCTGGAACAATTCCGTTCAATTTTAATGCTTTACAAATTCTTGCCGCGTCCTCGTGCTCAAGACAAACATGACCACCACGAGAATCATCATCGAGTGGATTTCCAATCGTAAAGTCAAACTCACTTAATTCCTCGTTAATTAAGTTCATTAAATAAGCTGTACTTTGTAATGATTTTACTCGAACTCTTTCAATTGTCACTTCATTAAATAGTTCAAGTGAGCCCGCTAAAGGCGCCATACTTAAAATATGTGGCGTTCCAATTTGATAAGCGCCAACTGTTTGAGAAGGTGAAAACTCATGCTTCATATCAAACTGCTTTTCCTTATCTGAACCAAACCAACCAGTCAATCCAGGCATTTTCCCTAAATGTTTTTCATGTACAAATAAACTTCCAACCCCGCCTGGGCCACTGTTTAAATATTTATAATTACACCAATATGCAAAATCTACATCCCAATCATGAAACTGATGTGGGATTGCGCCGACTGAATGACAGCCATCAAAACCAATCAATATTCCACGGTCATGAGCTGCTTTTGTTAAGCGCTCTATATCAAGCAATTGACCACTTCGATATAAAACAGTTGGCAAAATGATTAACGCCACTTCTTCAGTCATCTCATTGATAATATCTTCTTCATTAATTGTTCTTCCATCACGGCTCTTCACTTGAAGTAAATGTGTTTCCGGATCGAAACCTTTTAACTTTAATTGACTTTGAATCGCATAAATATCAGATGGAAAATTTAATTCATCAGCTAATATCTTCGTTTTATTCCCAATTGGTTGATAAAAAGTTGCAATCAATTGATGTAGATTTGTAGTCGTAGAACCTGTTACGATTACTTCATCTTCTTTAGCGCCAACTAAAGGTCCACTTAAAGCACCTAGTTTTTCTGCAAAATAATACCAAGGGTGCTCCCCTTGCATCCAGCCATCAATGGCTAAATTTTTCCAAGAAGCTAGTAAATCTAGTAAACTTTGCTCTGCTCTTCTTGAAAGAAGACCAAGAGAATTTCCATCTAAGTAAATTGTATTAGGTTGTAGATAAAATTCATTACGATAGTTAGCTAAAGAATCTTTTTGATCTAGAATCTCAGCAAATTCTTTTGTTGCTTGAAACATCCTCTTTACCTCCTAACAATTAAATGCCTTATATATTAAAGGTATTGTAGTTTGATAACTGATGTCAATATTTTCTGAATATAATTTCTAATAAAAAAATAATGTCTAGAACTCTCTGTGTATTCACAACAGTTCTAGACATCTTCATACAAAATAATATTTGTTACCAGATCATCTTACACATGTAAATCGCGCTTATTATAAAATAAGAAGGTGACAAAAGTTAATGCGATGATCAAAACGAATGAAATTGTGACAAATACTATATCAAATCCTCCACCATACATGATATTTTTCGCTTCAAAATATTTAAATGGTGACAGGTATTTCAAAATGTCTATTTTTTCATTCAAGTCAATTGCAATCGATAAAATAAATGTTAATAAGAGAATTCCAGTAGAGTATGAGGCTGCCTTTTTAGTATTTTTACTTACTGCCGCAATCGCAGTACCAATGACTAAAAATAATAATTGTAAAATAAACATTCCAACCATTACGATGGCAATATCCCCATTCACTTGTTCACCATTACTATATTTCCCAACAAACAGAATGCTTGAAATCCAAGAAACAACATTAAAGATTAATACATTCATTAGAGCACTTAACAATTTATACAATATTACACTTGTTCTAGAGGTTGGTTTTACAAAAATAAATTCTGCAGTTTTATCTCGTTCCTCTTTTGCAATGATACTAGCTCCTAGCATGGCCGCGTGAATGGTTGCCATTAAAAATAAATAGAGTACTAGTATTCCAAAATAACCACTCGCTTTTGATAAATCAAAAGCACCCGAGCCTACAATCGCTTGAAATGATTTTGGCATTTCAGCAAACAATTCATTTATTTCACCATTAGCTGCTGTAGCTTTATATTTTGCCATTCCACTCGCTAATAAGAAAATAATTCCAATACTCCAAAAGATAATAGATTTTCGATAAGCCTTCATTTCTCTAAGAAATATATTCATGTCTACCCTTCCTTTTAAGATCATTTATACCGCGTGTACATCTTTTTTCGTATAAATGAGATAACTGACAATGATTGAAACAACTATGATTACGACCGTAACAATTAAATATGCTAATTCAAACTTTGAATGAGCGATAATATACTTTGTATCAAAATATTTAAATGGTGATAAATAACGTTTTGCCTGATTGCTATCACTAGAAACAACCATGCCGATTACAAAAAAAGCGAATACTGTGCCTAGCGAAACTGAAAGTACTGCTTTAATTTTAGAAAAGATAACTGATATTAAAATACCCAATGTCAAAAAAATGAATTGAAGAAAGAATAAAGTGATTGATACTAAAAATAATAGTTTACTACTAAAAGCTGCTTCCGAAACTTGCCCCGCCATTAAATAAACTGTTGCGAAGTAAAATACATTCGTAATAACTAACGAAGTAATCCCCGCTAATAGTTTTGACGTTAATACCTTCGTTCGGGTAACTGGCTTTGTTAGAAGAAAATCTGCTGTCTTTTCACGAATTTCCTTTGAAACAATTGATGTTCCTAATACCATTGCTTGAATTGATCCACAAAGGGAGATATATAAAAAGATATAAGAATAGAATCCTAGAATCGTTCCAAAACTTTCAAGCTCAAGTCCAAGTGCTTTTCTTACTCCTTCTGGATATCCCTCCAACACTTTTGAAAATTCCAAGTAATCATTAGAAATTGAAGGAAACATTAATAAAAAGAAGATGACAGTCCCCATTAAAGAACAGGTCCAAATAATCGTGGATTTCCGATAAGCTTTTAATTCATGTAAAAATATATTCATAGCTTAATCGTTCTCCTTTTCATAATAATGCATAAATATTTCCTCTAGATCTGGCTCCTCTATCCATAGATTGCTAATATCTATTTCAGCTATTTTTTTCAACACTGAATTTATATTTCCTTTGAATAAAAAGCTCACTTCATTACCTTTCACTTCAAGATTATTTACACCTAACATTTGAAAGAAATTCTGATCGACTATATCAGCAGTTTCAATTTTGAAACGCTTATAATTGTTTTCTTTTAATGTACTAATCTTTTCAACCGTTACGACTTTACCTTCTTTTATAATAGCAACTCGATTACATAATCGCTGAACCTCACTTAAAATATGAGATGAAAATAATATCGTCGCACCTTTTTTATTTTCTTCTTCTAGTAGTTCAAAAAATCTTTGTTGCATAAGTGGATCTAATCCGCTTGTTGGTTCATCTAAAATAATTAGTTTAGGCTCATGTAAGAGTCCCTGAACGATTCCCACTTTTTTCTTATTCCCTAAAGATAAATCATCAATTTTCTTTGTTAAGTCTAAATCCATTATCTCCGCAAGTTCTTTTATCCTTTTTGTGCAGTCTTTTTTATAAAAGCTAGCTGAATATTTTAATAGGTCAATCACCTTCATATTGTCATAATAAAAAACTTCCGATGGTAAATAACCAATTTCTTTTTTAATTTCTGGGGCAAACTCAATACAATCCTTCCCAAAGATTTTAGCACTACCACTCGTTGGGTATATTAGGGATAGTAATGTTCGAATCGTCGTTGACTTTCCAGCACCATTTGGTCCAATGAAGCCAAAAATTTCTCCCTCTTCTATGGAAAAACTAATATCTGTAATCCCTCTTGAATTCCCGTAAACTTTGGTTAGATTGTTAATTTCAATCGCATGCATTGTTGCGCCTCCCGCATTGTTTTGTAATATTCTACACTTAATATTACAAAATCAGTATATACCTCTTTTTCTAAAATGAGAATACTTTTTGAAATAATTTTTATAGAATATTTCAAAACATGATACAATAGTAATAGCTATAATTGGAGGTAAACATTTTGGACGGCTATCAAAAAAGAACACAACTAAAAATGGAAAATATTGAACTAAGTACAATAAAATTATTATCTCTACCAATCAATGATATAAAGATTATGGATATTGCAAAATTGGCAAACGTATCACAAGTAACGATTTATAACTATTATGGAAGTAAGGAAGCATTATTAAAAGCGGCATTTCTAAGATTGATGGACCAGCAATATGAGGAATATAAAAAGCTTCTTTCAAGTGATAAAGCATTTGAAGAAAAGATAAAAGAGATGCTATTAAGAAAGAAAGATGGAATAGATATAGTCAATCTCGAAACATTTACGTCCCTAATTCAAAAGGATGAGGAGCTTCATGCCATTGTATTAGACTTTTCGATGAACAAATCTTTTAAGTTATTACTTGCACTAATCGACGAAGGGCGTACATTAGGTGTCATTCGAAATGAATTCAGTCCGAAAACCCTGCAAATTTATATTCAAGTACTTAGTCAGGCCTTTATGAACATGGATGCGACAACATCTCAATACATTCAGCAAAAAGAAGTAATCGATGAAATTATGAACTTATTCCTATACGGAATGTTAAAACAGGAATCTTAATAAACAGAGGAATAAATGAAGTGGAATGATTGTAGAAGGCAGAGGATTTTTCAGTAAATAGTAACGTAGTGGTGTACGAAAAATATGAACAGTACATTTTCTTTAATAGTATATCTTTTTATAAATTGGAAAAAAGGGTCTCTTAGAACCCTTTGATTAACACACAATGATTGTAACGCAAGGTGCTCGACTCCTGTGGGAGATGCGGGACAGGTGAGACCCCACAGGAGCGATAGCGACGAGGAGGCTCAGCGCACGCCCCACGGAAAGCGAGCATCCTGGAGTGGAAATCAACACATTTATCTTATTAAAAATAAAGAGGACCAAATCATATGGATTTGGTCCTTTAAATCATTTTCTAATTTTTCGTGCACTTAAACCGAACTCTATATATTCAAATATCACCTGTTTTTTAAATTCACACCACATCTCTCTTTTTAAACACTTCGCCCGCACCAATGAGAAACAGTGCCGTATAGAATATTAACATAAAAATTGAAAATCCGATGTGCATGTCATTTACGATATTAATCCCTTGTGCATACACGGTTAAGTCTGTGTGCATAAATGGTAAATACTTAGACCAGCTTATTGAGCTTAAAAGTGCTGCGATCGGATCTGAAGTTGCGAATAAGATGATGCTAATAAGTAAAGAAATACTACTCGATTTTAAAATTGTTGAAAAGAAATAAGCAATTGATACGAATAGTAGGAATGGTAATAAATTTATTAAATAATTATATACTAGACTCGATAGAACGCTTTGTTCTATTACTTGATGATTAGTATAAATTAAAACAGGTTGTGCGCTAAAATCAAAACCATTTATAACGCATCCAACGACAAAGGAGTAAATTAAGATTGCTAATGAAAAAATGAAATACAATAATGAAAGACTTGTAAATTTCGCATAATAGATCATTCTTCTTGTCGAAGGTTTAACTAATAGGAAATTAATTGTTTTCCATTGATGCTCTTTTGACATCATATTACTTGCAAAATATAGTAATAGAATACCGATAAAGCTCGTGATAGACGCACCTTTATTCATAAAGTCTATAACTGAATGTTGTTCATAAGGTGAGATATTATGCTGAAGCCGGTAATTATTTAACGCAAGTTTCTCTAGTTGCTGGTCGGCAGGTTCTGAGATATCTGCAGATTTTAGCTCCTTTTCAATATTTTCATTATCTATCCTTTTTTCTTCTTTCCAATTAGCCTCTTTAGTAGCACCTAATTCCTTTCCAACAAATTCCCATCTTCCAAGTACAATGATTGGAATTAAAATGAGCACTAAGGATATGATAAATGACTTTTGAACAAAAATTTTACGACATTCATTACCAATTAAACGAATAAAATTACTCAATGACATTCCCTCCTGTCAATTGAATGAACAAGTCCTCTAAACTCTCTTTTTTCCGTGAAATATAGAATACTTCTATTCCTGCCGATACTAACTCTTTATTTAAACTAGGGATTTTTTCTTCTTCAATTTCAAAAATAATCGTACGATCGTTAATAATTTCAAATTTATAATCTTTTTGCTGTAATAAAGTTTCTATATCAGTTGTTTGATTAACGATAATCTCGATTACTAGTCCCCCACGTGCTTTTTCATTCATATCGATTGCTTCAACGAATTGACCATTTTGGATAATGATTGCTCGATCACAAATTAATTCAATTTCTGAAAGTAAATGACTCGATAACAAGATCGCAGTATCTTCTACTTCAGCTATTCTTTTTAAATAATCACGTATTTCTCTTACACCTGCAGGATCCAGACCATTCGTAGGCTCGTCCAAAATTAAGATAGCTGGATTATGTAACAATGCTTGCGCAATCCCTAACCTTTGCTTCATTCCTAACGAATACGTTGAAAACTTTTTATGAATCGCACTAGAAAGTCCAAGTAAATCGATCACTTCCAACACACGATCCTTTGTTACACCTTCAAGCATACGTGAAAAATACATTAAATTTTTAAACCCACTATAGAATGGATAAAATGCTGGCGTTTCAATCATTGCACCAACATGCTTTATAGACTCCCTAAAGTTTTGATTAATGGAATTCCCCTTGATGTAAATCTCTCCATCGGATAAACTCATTAATCCAACGATCATACGCATAGTCGTTGTTTTACCAGATCCATTCGGTCCTAGTAACCCTAAAACCTCACCCTTACATAATTCAAAGCTAATGTCCTTTATGATTTCTTTATTCTTTATTGTTTTTTTTACATGACAAAGCTCAAGAACAACTTCTTGTTTCATTTAACTTCCTCCTACAATTTATCATCAGCACATTCATACTTGTAATGATCAGTAGTAAAAATGATTCTTCTCTTTCAATTCTACTTAAATAATGCTATCCTCAAGATGGAATTGAAAGGAGAACTTTATGAAAAGAATACCATATTACTTAGTATTTGGTTCATTTATTCCTTACTTATTAATATTCGCATTACCATTTTTACCTGTTTCCGGCGGTGTAAAAGCTGGTCTCATTCCAATTTTAGTGATTCTTGGTGAAGTAATGTTTTGGATTGGTGGAATATTAGTTGGCAAAGAAGCCATGGCTGCTTATCGAAAAAAATTCAATCCAGCAAAATGGTTTAAAAATAAAAATAGAACTGAAAAGAACGAAAACTAAATGGCCCATTGGGAAGAGAACAAAGTCTCTACCTAATGAGCCATTTTTGTATAATCTATTATTTACTGTCTAATTGCTTCCACTTATTTTGCATAACAGGTGCAGTGAAATTTTTCATTAAATCTAATAATTCAGCTGCATCATCAGATACGACGAACAATGATAATGTATTTTCATTCATGAATCCTTCTTTAACAGCATGGTTTAGTAAATTTAAAACTGGCGTAAAGAATTCATCTACATTTAATAATCCAATCGGCTTATTATGAATGCCAATTTGCGCCCAACAGATGATTTCAAACAGCTCATCAAACGTACCAATTCCACCTGGTAAAGCAATAAATCCATCTGATAATTCATTCATTAATGCTTTACGTTCATGCATAGACTCAGTTTCAATAAATTCAGATAAGCCTTGATGTGCAATTTCACCGCGAAATAATCCGCTTGGCATAATCCCAATCGCATTACCACCTTGTTTAAGAACCTCGTTTGCAATCTCTGCCATAATCCCTAATTTAGAACCACCATATATTAAATCTATATTTTCTTTAGCAAATAATCTACCTAGTTTTATAGCTTCTAAACGATAAGAGTCTCTGTTTCCAAGATTAGAACCTGCATACACACAAATTTTTCTCATACATTATCACTTCCTTTGATGTATTTTACTTTATTTTATCATATGTTTCGATTAGGATTGTAAAGATAGAGTTAACAACCTGTTTAGGAGTTGAGTTTAATGAAATTAGGAACCATCGGAACAAGCTGGATTACAGAAAGTTTTATTGAGGCATCAAAAGATAGTAAACTTCTTACTTTAGCAGCTGTTTATTCAAGAAATGAAGACTCTGCACAAGCATTTGCAAAGAAACATGAAGCAAGTACATACTTTACAAATATAGAGGAAATGGCAAAAAGTACAAGGATTGAAGTAGTCTATATTGCATCACCTAATTCATTACATTACGAACAAACTATCATGTTTTTAAAAAATAAAAAACATGTTATCTGTGAAAAACCAATTTTTTCTACAACAAAAGAATTAAATCATGCCTACCAGGTTGCTGAAGAAAATGGCGTTTACTTATTTGAAGCAATTCGAAACTACCATTCTCCAAACTTTACAGTATTAAAAGAAAATCTACATAAAATAGGTCAGATAAGAAGTGCTAATCTTCATTATCTACAATATTCATCTCGTTACGATTCATTCTTAAGAGGAGAAAATCCAAATGTATTTTCACCTGAATTTTCTGGTGGAGCACTAGTGGATCTTGGTGTATATCCTCTTTATGTAGCGATTGGATTATTCGGCCAACCTACTAGTGTCGATTACACTCCTGTAAAATTAAGAAATGGTATTGATGGTAGTGGAACTTTAGTGTTGAATTATAAGGATTTCATTTGTAGTATTCAATGCTCTAAAATTTCTCAATCCTTTATTCAAAGTGAGATCACAGGTGAAGCTGGAACATTTGTTATCGATAAACCTTCACCAATTTCTAATATCACATTGATTAACAATAAAACGCAAGAAACAACATCACTAGAAGTATCTCAAGTAAATAATGATATGATTTATGAAATAAAAAATATCACAAAAATCATTCAAGATCATCTAGAAGAAGATTACAAACGTTTAAAAGAGATGAGTTCGATCGTATTAGCAATTACAGAAACTGCTCGTAAGCAAAGTGGAATTGTTTTCGGTGTAGAAAAAAATTAATTTTTTACTTACATTTACGCTGTTATTAAGCTTTTAGGAAGAACCAAAAATACCATCACCTATTAGAGATACTATATTCTCTAATAGGTGATGGT
>NZ_JBALMS010000012.1:0-259 GCF_036962205.1 Bacillus sp. JJ664
TTCGTTCGGTCCCATATATGCCGGTAATGTTTGTGGTGAATTTGGCCCTTCGAACGCTGGCAATGTTTGCGCGCCATTTGGTCCTGAAAATGCCGGCAATGTTTGTGCCCCATTTGGTCCTGAATATGCCGGCGATGTTTGTGCCGCATTTGAGTTTGGTCCTGAGTATGCTGGCAATGTTTGCGCCTTATTTCCTGTTTGAATTGGTGATACTTGTTGATTTGGCTTTCCTGTTTGGACTGGAGAAACTTGTTGATTT
>NZ_JBALMS010000012.1:330-19739 GCF_036962205.1 Bacillus sp. JJ664
CCTGTTTGGACAGGAGAAACTTGTTGATTTGGTTTTCCTGTTTGTACTGGTGATACTTGTTGATTTGGTTTTCCTGTTTGTATTGGTGACACTTGTTGATTTGGTTTTCCTGTTTGTATAGGAGATACTTGCACATTTGGCTTTCCCGTTTGAACAGGAGATACTTGTTGGTTTGGTTTACCTGTTTGTACTGGTGACACTTGTTGTTCTTTTGGATTAGATGTTGATGGAGAAACTAACGATCCTGGGAAGTAGTTGTTTTTCTCTGACATGTTTTGTCCTCCCTTGGTGTTCACTTTTAAATTACTTTCATTTATTGGTTTTTTATCTGCAACTGGCATAACAGCTTGCGGTATATTCGCATTTGGCTTTCCAGTTTGAACAGGAGATACTTGTTGATTACTATTATTTAATGCAGGAGATACAGTTGGTTTCGCAGGTGGAATCGGTACTTGAATGACAGGTTTTATGTTTTTAGTAGGCGAAACTTCTACATTAATATTAAATGTATTTTCAACAGGTTTCGTAATTGGTTGGACAGCAGGCTTTGGTTGTTCAGCTACAGGAGCTGGCTGTTCTGTTACAGGTTGAACTTGTTCTTTCTCATCTACGTCCAATTTTATACTCGTTTTTGGTTCCTTTGAAAGCTGTACCTCTTTTTGAGAACCTAAAGGTGCCTGCTTTTCTTTCATCTTTTCAGGTACTTTAATTTTCATACCTGGATAGATCATTTCAGGATTGCTTAATTGCGCATTTAATTTTACTAATTCCTCATAATCGATGTTATATTTTTGAGCAATGCTCCAAAGGGTATCGCCCTTTTGAACTATATGAATTCTCACCTTTTCCCCTCCTGACCAATTGCCTCTACGTTGGATTGTACAGTTAGTACCTCACAACAATGTATGTCTGTAAATTTGTATTTATGATTGAAGGAATTTGAAAATATATTATTAAGCTTGTATAAGTATTTACTTTTTTCTAGCTTTTTCTATAAAAAAATCATTTAGCCAAATATGACTAAATGATTTATATGATGATTTATTTTTTCTTATGATTATGCAAGTTCGAGCATTTTATCAAGGGCTTTTATTGCATCACTTGCAGTTACTTTATCTACTGTAATAATGTTCTGAATTGTGCCTTTTTCGATATTCTCTAATGACCACAATAAGTGTGGTAGATCGATACGATTCATTGTTAAGCATGGACACATAAAAGGATTTAGTGAAATAATTTCCTTGTCTGGATGATTTTTTATAATTCTTTGTACTAGATTCATTTCAGTACCAATTGCCCATTTACTACCTGCAGGTGCAGCTTCGATTTGGTCAATAATATATTTAGTTGAACCATTATCATCACTTGCCGCTACAACTTCTCTAGAGCATTCAGGATGCACAATGATTCTCATATCAGGATGGTTTTTTCTTACATTCTCGATATTTTTTACTGTGAAGTTTTCATGAACAGAACAATGGCCCTTCCAAAGTATTACTTTTATATCCTGAATATCTCCATCATACTCTAATGTATCTGTAATTGGATTCCAGATAGCCATATGTTCTAACGGAACACCCAATTCATATGCAGTATTACGTCCTAAGTGTTGATCAGGTAAAAATAAGATTCGTTCTTTTTGAGTGAATGCCCATGATACTACTTTCTTTGCGTTTGATGATGTCACTGTCGCCCCATCATTTTTTCCAACAAATGCTTTAATTGCGGCTGTAGAATTGACATAAGTTAATGGAACAATCGTATCTCCAAAAAGCTCTTGTAATGCTGACCAAGCACGGTCAGTTTGATGATGGTCGGCCATATCAGCCATTGAACAACCCGCACGCATATCAGGTAATATGACAATTTGATGATCCTCAGTTAATATATCAGCTGTTTCTGCCATAAAGTGAACGCCACAGAAAACAATATACTTTGCTTTTTTGTTGTTAGCAGCTACTTGAGCTAATTGAAGCGAATCACCTGTTGAATCTGAAAAAACAACAACTTCTTCCTTTTGATAATGATGACCAGGGATAAATAATTCCTCTCCTAGTCTCTCTTTGATTTCTCTAACTCTTTTTTCCATTTCTTCAGTTGATAATGTGTAATATTCATCGGGAATTTGATATCCCTCGTTTTTTTGAATCATATCTAAAACATTCATATTATCCACTCCATTCCCCATTACTTACAAATAAAAACTGATATCTAACGCTTTAACAGAATGAGTTAAACATCCTAATGAAATTACATCTACCCCACAATGTTGAAAGCTTGCTAAATTATCTAAAGTAATTCCACCTGATGCTTCCGTTTTAATTGTTTCAGGTACTAATGTAACAAATTGTTTAATCTCTTCTGGCGTTCTGTTGTCGAACATGATTACATCCGCACCTGCCTCAACTGCTTCACGCACTTGGGCTTCATTTTCAGTTTCAACTTCAATCTTAATCATATGTCCAAGTTTATGTCGTAGTGCCTCTACTGCATTTTTAATTGAGCCTGCGTATGCAATATGATTGTCTTTTAACATAACTGCATCATAAAGACCAAAACGGTGATTTGCACCCCCACCACATGTAACAGCATATTTATCAAATAAACGTAATCCAGGCATCGTTTTTCTAGTATCAACGATTTTTATATGATCATCATTTAGTGTTTCAACCGCGTTGGCAGTTAACGTCGCTATTCCGCTCATTCTTTGTAAGAGATTTAACATTACACGTTCTCCAGATAATAAAACTTGTACTGGACCCTCTACTTCAGCAATAAGCTGGCCTTGAGTTACAAATTCACCATCTGCAACATGGCATATAACTTTAATATCTTCATGTAATAATTTATAAGTAACTGCAATTAAGTCAGTTCCACAGATTACTCCGTCTGCCTTTGCTACAACTCTTCCAATAGAACGTTCTTTCATTGGAAAAATATGAATTGAAGATACATCACCTTCACCAATATCTTCTAATAAAAATTGCTCAATCATTTTTTTTGCTTTTAACGTATTCAAGATATTTTCCCCCTATAAGTTAGCTGGTTCAATTACTAATTCGATAAAATGCGAGCCAATACTTTCTTTACGATTTAAGGCAGCATTAGCAACTAACTTGCCAGTTGTGATCATATTGTATATTTCTAATTCTTCTAAAGTCATAGCGCGAGTTTCTAACTTTACTGAATCTAGGTAGTGGTTAAAATAACTGATGACTTCCGCTAAACCTTCTTCTGTTCTAACGATTCCAACATACTTCATCATCATATCTCTAATGTCATTTTTAGTAGGTAATGCTCTAAACCTTGGTATGTCATAATTCATTACATTCTCGTCAATCATCATGCTAGGCAGCTTTGCTATGAATCTAGCAACTTTTTTTCCATATACAATTCCTTCTAAAAGAGAGTTACTAGCTAATCGATTTGCTCCGTGCACACCGTTACTAGCTACTTCTCCTACTGCAAATAACCCAGGGATATTTGTTTCACCATTTGTATTTGTTTTTACGCCTCCCATATGAAAATGAGCACCAGGAACAACAGGAATATACCCATCTGTTAGTTCAATTCCATTGCTTTTGACATTTGAAGAAATTGTTGGAAAACGTTTTTCAAAATTATCAATTGAGCGAATGCATAAGTAAATTTCTTCACCGTTTTTCATTTCATTATAAATAGCTCTGCTAACAACATCACGTGGCGCCAAGTCTTCGAATGGATGAATCCCTTTCATAATGCGACGACCGTTCTTTGTTACTAAGTATGCACCTTCACCACGAACCGCTTCAGAAACTAACCCTTTACATTCTCCATTTATATACAACATTGTTGGATGAAATTGTACAAATTCCAAGTCTGACATTTCACATCCTGCTCGGTAGGCCATTGCAATGCCATCACCAGTAATCCATTGATTATTTGAACTGAATTGATACATTGAGCCTATTCCGCCAGTTGCTAAGAGAGTTGCATTTGCATGGTACATTTTTAACTCGCCATTTTCTGCTAGCGCATAAACACCAACGCATTTATCATCTTTCATGATAAAATCAATTGCCATTTCATTTTCGATAATTGTGATTTTATCTTTTAATCGTTTATACATCGTTTCAACAAGATGCTTTCCTGTCGCATCTCCACCTGCATGAAGAATTCTATTTTTACGATGAGCGCCTTCTCTTCCTAGGTGAAATTTTCCATTTGGATCCATATCGAATTTCATACCAAAAGAAACAAGATCTTCCATCGATTTTGTTCCATTTTTTACAAGCTCTTCTACAGCTTTCTCATTATTTACATAACAACCTGCCTCAAGTGTATCTTGTTGATGTAACTCCCACGAATCATCGTCAGTCATAACTGCAGCAATTCCACCTTGTGCAAGCATTGAATTACTATCAAATATTTTTTTCTTTGTGAATAGAATCACATTTTTAGACTGACAAATTTCCTCAGCAGCCATTAATGCAGCAATCCCACTGCCAATAATGACAACATCTGCTTTTCGCATCGTTGCCCTCCCCCATTTACATATATATCTATTTAAAATTTATCATATTTAAAAAAAGCTGTCTTGACACCTATATTTACATATAATTAAACNNATTTTTTTAAAACGGAAGAAAGAGGGGCTACAAAATGATTTATTTAGACTATGCTGCCACAACACCAATGAGTGAAGAAGCTCTCGAGACATTTGTATCTGCCTCTAAACATTATTTTGGGAATGAAAGAAGTTTACACGATGTTGGATCAAATGCATCCCTTCTACTTGAAGCTTGTCGTAAACAACTTGCAGGTTTTTTAAACGCTAGTCCAGCAAGTATTTACTTTACAAGTGGAGGCACTGAATCGAATATACTTGGATTACAAACTCTTTTAAAAAGCACCAAAAAACCAGGCCGTCATATTTTAACAACTAATTTAGAACATTCATCAATTAATAATTATGTAAAAGTTTTGGAAGAACAAGGCTTCGAAATTACTTATATTCCAGTAAATCAAAATGGAATCGTTTCAGTTGATTTGATAAAAAAAGCAATTCGTGATGATACAATATTAGGGATCTTTCAGCATGTTAACTCAGAAATTGGCGCTATTCAACCGATTAAAGACATTGCTAAATTATTTAAACCATTCAATATTATGCTACACTGTGACTGTGTACAATCATTTGGAAAGTTGGATATAAATCTTGCTGAATTCGATGTTTCTAGTTTAAGTATTTCTAGCCATAAGCTTTATGGTCCTAAAGGTGTTGGGGCACTTTATATAAACCCAAAACTAACTAGTCAGCCAATTTATCCAGGCACTTCTCATGAAAGTGGTATCCGTCCTGGTACTGTTAACGTACCTGCTATCGCTTCGTTTGTAACAGCAGTAGGTCATATTTTTAATTCAAAGAATCCAGATCAACAAAGATACTTATCATTAAGACAAATATTTCGTAATGAATTGAAAGATGTTGAAAAATTAGTACGTTTTGAAGGTTCTGATGATGACTGTATTCCAAATATAATTGGAATGAGAATTAACGGTTTAGAAGGACAATTTGTTATGCTAGAGTGCAATAGACATCAGTTTGCTATTTCAACTGGAAGTGCGTGTGCTATTGGCATGCAAAAACCCTCAGAAACGATGTTAGCCATTGGAAGAAGTGAACAGGAAGCAAAGCAGTTTTTCAGAATTTCCATTGGAAAATACACGAACGAAGAAGACTTAACAAAACTTGCTTCAACACTTAAATTAATAATGAAGCAAAATTTACTAACCGAGGAATTGAAAAAATGAATAAAAAACTTTTAGGAGAAGAGAGAAGGAATAAAGTTTTACAGTGGTTAAAAGAAGCAAAAAGTCCACTTTCAGGTAATTCCTTGGCAAAACGTGCAAATGTAAGTCGGCAAGTTGTAGTAGGTGATATCACTTTATTGAAAGCTAAAAATGAGCCAATTTTGGCAACTGCTCAAGGTTATGTCTATATGCACCCTGACACTGGGTCAAACAAAATACAAAAAGTGATAATTTGTCGACATTCTAATACTGACACAAAAAAGGAATTAGAAATATTAGTAGACCATGGCATAACAGTTAAAGATGTAATGGTCGAACACCCTGTATACGGTTATATAACAGCTCAATTACAAATTACAAACCGATATGATATTTCAATTTTTCTCCAAAAGATGGAAGAAACAAATTCAGTACCACTAGCGAATTTAACAAATGGAATACATCTTCATACAATAGAAGCTGATAATGAACAGCAGCTTGAGAATGCGCTGTCTGAATTGAAAAAAGAAGGAATTCTTGTAGATATGTCTTCATAAAAAAAGGTAAGCAATTAGATTGCTTACCTTTTTCATTAATCAATAAATTCAAATTCATACTCAGAGATTTTAACAATATCTCCGTTTTTCGCACCACGTTCACGTAATGCTTCATCAATACCCATACCACGCATTTGACGAGCAAAACGGCGAATTGATTCTTCACGTTCAAAGTTAGTCATCTTGAATACTTTTTCAAGCTCCTCACCTTTAACAACAAATGTTCCATCACTTTCACGCGTAATTTCAAACGTTGGTGCTTCTTTTTGATACTTATAAAGAACACGCAATGGTTTGTCTTCTTCTTCATCATGAAGTGGGAACTCTGGAGTAGATTCCACTAAATCTGCAACCGTAAATAATAATTCACGTAAACCTTGTCTAGTAACTGCAGAAATTGGGAAAATTTGTACTTCATCTCCAACTTGCTCTTTAAATTTCGCTAAGTTTTCTTCACTTTGTGGAATATCCATTTTATTTGCTACAACAACTTGTGGTCGCTCAGTTAAACGTAAATTATATTCTTTAAGCTCTTGATTAATTGTTAAGTAATCATCATATGGGTCGCGACCTTCAAGACCAGACATATCAATTACATGTACAATTACACGTGTTCTTTCAATATGTCGTAGGAATTGATGCCCTAAACCAACACCCTGGTGAGCTCCTTCAATTAATCCAGGTAAGTCCGCCATAACAAAACTACGATTATCTTCTGTTTCAACAACGCCAAGATTTGGAACAATTGTTGTAAAATGATACTCAGCAATTTTTGGTCGTGCAGAACTTACAACTGATAATAAAGTAGATTTTCCAACACTTGGAAATCCAACTAAACCAACATCGGCTAATACCTTTAACTCAAGCTGAATATTACGCTCTTTACCTGGCTCACCATTTTCAGCAATTTCTGGTGCAGGATTTGCTGGAGAAGCAAAACGACAGTTTCCTCTTCCTCCACGTCCTCCTCTTGCAATAATTGCTGTTTGGCCATCCATTGTAAGATCGGCAATTAATTCACCAGTATCAGCATCAGTTACAATCGTTCCAGGTGGTACCTTAACAATCATATCTTCAGCGTTTTTACCATGTTGACTTTTGGACATTCCATGTTGTCCACGATCTGCTTTAAAATGACGCTTATAACGGAAATCCATTAATGTTCTTAGTCCCTCATCTACTATGAAAACTACATTGGCACCTTTACCACCATCGCCTCCAGCAGGACCACCTTTAGGAACATACTTTTCTCGACGGAAAGCAACCATTCCGTTACCGCCGTCGCCACCTTTTACATATACTTTGACTTGATCAATAAACATAAATCCACCACTCTTTATTTTTCCATTTTAAATTCTATACTGCATTCTTCTGTTTCACAAAAATATGACATCATTTGAATCTTTGAATGATTACTTGAAGACGAAACAATCCATTTCAGCATTTCTTCTTTCCTTGTTAGTTTACCTCTGAAGTCAAAAAAGAAACAAACTGTTTCATCATTTATTTCAATTGTTAAGCTAACATAATTCTCCTCATAAATATGTACCCATGATTCTAGTTTGCTTAAAAAATTTCGAATCCAATCTGTCATCATCTCATCTAAATTTTTAAGAGAACAAGGATCTCCTAAAATTTCATAATCTAGTACAATTGTCCGAGGTTTCCAATTATATGTAATAATAAATTCAGCAAAAGCTGGAATTTGTAAAGAACATATTTTAGCTTCGTTTAAGGAATCCGCGACGATTTTTGTCATCGTTTCTTCTAGCATATCCTTTTGACCTGTAGCCAAATAACCTTTAATTAATTGAATTCGATTTAGCCAATCATGACGTGAATGTCTTAATACCTCAAGAACGTCCCATTTTCCCTGCATCGTACTTCTCCTATTGGTTTACTTTTTTGGTATTTAAGAAGGTGATCATATAAAGAAAACTCGGCATTTGATAAATCACTTAAAGTTAAGCCGCTTGTTTATCTTGTATAAAATGCTCGAGTTATTTGGAGCATATTGTTTAGAGGTTGCTTTATTAAAAAGCAAAAGTTTGAAAATATGTCAAATGTACAGAAAAACTCTAACCTAAAAGGTTAGAGTTTCTAAGTTAGTTTCTTAAGCTTCTTGAGCTACAGGGTATACACTTACTTGTTTACGGTCACGGCCTAAACGTTCGAATTTAACAACGCCATCAACCTTCGCAAATAATGTGTCATCTCCACCACGACCAACATTTACACCTGGGTAAATCTTAGTGCCGCGTTGACGGTAAAGAATCGAACCACCAGATACGAATTGTCCATCAGCACGTTTAGCACCTAGACGTTTCGAAGCTGAGTCACGACCATTTTTTGTACTACCTACTCCCTTTTTAGAAGCAAATAACTGAAGATTTAATTTTAACATGGTTACACCTCCTGTTTTACTCGTTTATAGTGACATAATCACTGTAACTTGTTGCGATCGATTGTAAAGATACAAGCATCGCTTCAAGGATAAGTTGCGCTTTTTGCATTTCTTCATTGGTTAAATTCATTGGCAATTGATATTTCAAGATACCTTGTTTTTCATCAATATGCGTAAATGATTCTGCGTCAATGTTACAAAGAGCTTCCAGTGCATTTACTGTTCCGATAGAAACAGCTGAAATACCTGCACAAACAATGTCTGTACCGTATTCAGAAAAAAATGCATGTCCACTTATGATAAAGGAACAAATACGTCCATCTTGTAAACGTTCAATTGTTATATTAGTCATTACTTATAATTAAGCGTTGATTTTTTCGATAACAACTTTAGTGTAAGGTTGACGATGACCTTGCTTACGACGGTAGTTCTTTTTAGATTTGTATTTGAATACAAGAATCTTTTTAGCTTTACCGTTCTTTTCAACTTTAGCAGTTACAGTAGCTCCTTCAACAGTTGGGCTACCAACTTTGATGCTTTCGCCACCTACGAATAAAACTTTGTCGAATGTAACAGTGTCACCTGCGTTTGTATCAAGCTTTTCAATGTAGATTGCTTGACCTTCTTCAACTTTGATTTGTTTTCCACCAGTTTCAATAATTGCGTACATAATTGCACCTCCTCAAATAGTCTAAGACTCGCCAATGACAGGCATGCAAAAAGCATTTAATACCTGATATGAGCGGTTGTAGCACGGGTGCGCTACAAACAATAACATTATGATGTTACCACGAGCGAATAGTTCATGTCAACAACTATTCCGCTGATAAACCTATTATAAATAGCTTGTCACGTCTTTTTCTGAACCTACCCTGACAATCTCATAGTAATGAATTTTAGACGATGTAATTTTTAGATAGATATTCATATATAACGCTTTTTCAAGTCTCTTGATATGTTGATTATTTTCCCCGTTTATGTAATTAGCCACATCACGATCACATTCTACAAGAATAGCTTCATATTCACTAGACGATGTTTCCCATAGCTCTCTTTCTAATTCAAAAGCAATTTGCTCTGGACTTTTTATTAGTCCCGTCCCATTGCATACTAAACACTTTTGATGAGTAGCTTCAATATGTGAATGCGTCGTTCGTTTTCTTGTTAGTTCAAATAAACCTAGACTTGTAAAACCAAACAATTTCGTAAATGCTCGATCATATTGAAATGCTTCCCTTAATAAATCAGATATTTTTTTCTGCTTTTCTGTTGAGGGCATATTAATAAAGTCAATTATGACCATGCCACCAATATCTCTTAGTCTCAACTGACGTGCAATTTCTATTGCAGCAAATTGGTTTGTCTGAAAAATTGTCTCTTCTCGATTTTGTTTACCACTGAATTTCCCTGTATTCACATCAATAACAGTCATTGCCTCAGTTTGCTCCATAATTAAAAAAGAACCATTTTTTAACCAAACAATCGATTTATATGATTTTTCAATTTGTTCTTCAATTTGATAAGCGACAAAAATATTTTCTTTTCCTTTATAAACAGAAGTAGGTATTGTCAGAGGCAAATAATTTTTTATTGAAAGTAAGTCGTCCACAATGATCTCGTTAATTGTATTTGCTGGGTGAAGCTTAAAAAATTTCGTATACAATGAATTTGCTTCCCACACACAAGTCACTTTTTTTGAGACTTGCTTTGCAATAGAAGTATAAATTGTTTGAAAATGATCTAATTCTCTCAAGATTTCTTCATTACTCGCTTGTTCACTCGAAGATCTAAATATTATCCCTTCAGATCCACTCGTGTTTTCTCTTCCTAAAGAATAGAATTTATTACGAGTTACTTCTTTTTTTATTTTATTTGAAACCGCAACCTGTTTCGTAAGCGGAAAATAAACAACATAATCACCAGAGAATTCTAGATTATTTGTAAGCTTCGGTCCTTTCTCATCAAAGGCATCCTTAATGACTTGAACAAGAATATACTGGCCTTTTTGAAATGTTTTTCGAAGGGCTTCGCCTGATTGATCCGGATTTTCTTTCCCTTCGATTGTATCTTCATATCTCATAAATCCATTTTTAGCTAAACCAACATCAACAAATATCGCATTTAACTTAGGCAACACATCTTGAACTTGACCAATATAAATATTACCCACAAATGAACTTGTATCAGCTGATGAATACCACTCCACCAACTGATCCTCTTCAACAACTGCAATTCTTTTTTCTGAATGTTTAACATTCATAATAACTTTCTTCAATTTCATCTTCCTAACGTTCTATAATACTTCTCATTTTATGCATTCCTTTTAGAAAAAGCTAGTTAAGATACAATTGTCTTCTATCATTCCACAAGAAAAACACCACATACATGTGGTGTTTCTCTTTCTAATTACTCATCACGCTTATCATTATCAATCATATCTTTTGGATCTTCTATAATGTCCTCTGGATCGGGGTCATTATCATTTTCATCATCACGCAGGATATTATCGTCTTCATCTACCCCAGGTGCGTTCATATCATTATCCCTAATATCATTTCTTACATCATTTCTTACATCATTTCTTAAACCATTATTTCTTACATCATTGTCTCTATACACATCATCATTATTTAAATCCACATCATTCATATCGTTTTCGTAATTTACAGGAGTATTCACGTTTCTACGATTATTTACATCATCTCGATCATCATTTGCATTACAACCCATTAACACCATAGAAGTTAAAAATACACTAGTTATAATAAGATATATTTTTCTATTCATAATAATCATGTCCTTTCACAAAACATATTCTTACAACTTATTGCATTCGTTATTATCTCTTTTTCAAGTGTCGGTATTCGTAATTTGATGGTTCAAATACAATTGGAAGTAATGGCATAAAAAGGATTTTAGAAAAATAAAAAGACTGTTTTCGTATACTTTGTTGTTACTTAAGAATGCGTTAGTTGATTACAACTCCAGGTTGCTCCCTTTCCGTGGGGCGAGCATTCTGGAGTGGAAATCAAAGAATACTCTTCTTTCAAATAACAAAAAAATGGCAACTAAAATTAGTTACCATTTCACATATTTCACTTTTTAGTAAGGTGCTTTTTCCATTTACTAAGCAAACTTAACTGATTAACTCTTCAAGCGAATAGGTTGCTTTTTTCTCCGTAAAATAAGCATGTAATAATTCATTCTCATCAAGCATCTGTTGGTTTTTCCTATCAACATTAAAAACAACATTATATTTATACCCCTTATGGAAATTAGAAAACACCTGAAAAAGCTTTGTCTCCTTCGTCAATGATATAGATTTGATTTTCTGGATATACTGTTCATTCCCATAAAAACGCTCCATCAGAAAACGAATGGCAACAAAATGTCTATTCTTCCACTCAATCCATAAAGAAATATATAAAAACAACAAACAAGCCCAAATGGTTATATTGATCGGTTGAATCACTAACGTCAAAACTGTAGCAATAGATAAAAATAAAAATGACGAATAAAGACTATACTGATGCGCCTTCACAAATGGGAAAATTAAAGAAAACAACTGATTCATAAATTTCCCACCATCTAAAGGCCAAATTGGTAATAAATTAAAGCACAAAATGCTCACATTATACCCGATAAAAAGTGAATATAAATTTTCAGGAATATAATTCAATTCAAATAAAAACTTTGCGATCACAAATAACGTTACATGTTGTATTGGACCTGATATAGTCACAATAAACTCTTCTAAAATTGGTCGATTTCCATGTTCATCTAAATCAACAACCCCGCCAAATGGTAATAATGTAATTTTGTTAATTCTCCAATTAAAACTAGTTGCTGCGATTGCGTGTCCTAATTCATGACAGAAGATAATTATCGTAATAAATAAAACCGACCAAAAATTCGCAGTTAGAATACCAATACATGCAATTAATAAATAAAGTGGATGTAGTGTAATCTTTGAAGCAAGTTTTATCCATTTATTCAAAAGATATCACCTTTTTCGGGTCAATAAATTTTTCACCCATTTTGATTGCAAAGTAATACGTTCCAAAATTACCTCCTTCATCAGGAGTCACTGTACCTAAAACCTTTTTACTATCGACTCTTTCCATATACTTAACATTTGTTGAACTTAATTTTCCGTACCAAGATTCCGATCCATCGGCATGTTGCACAATCACCGTTTGTCCTAAATCATCCTTTTCTCCAACAAAAATTACATTTCCACCTTCAATAGCCTCTACTTTTTGATTTAGTTCAGTTTGGATTAAAATACCTTGTCCGTCCGTTTTAAAGCTTTGCAGCACTTTTCCACTAGCTGGGACACCATAATCTACACTATCTACTGTTTCATTTTTCTTATTTATTTGAGGTAAGAAAGCAATAGGTGATCCGAACCGATCTTCATACCACTTTTGTATTGAGGCAAATTGAAATTCGCTGTTATACACCTTTGACAGTCCATTTTTCACTTCAGAAGAAATTGATGAATTACCCTTTAATACAATCGCTAACCCTAGAACAATAACGGCACTTAATAAACTTCTGAACAAAAATGTAGACTGATTCATTACTTTTTTACCTTGCTGTTCTACTAAATCATCATATGAATACGTATACCCATTTTCGGTAGTTTGTGTTTCATTTAGAGGAAATTTTGTCATCATTTGATTTGGATGACCCCATTTATCCTCTTGTTCACGTCGTTTAGCAATTCTTTTTCGAATATCATCTACGCGTTTACTCAAAGTGTCACCTCTTTTCACAGTCTTGTTAATTAAACTATATGAGAATGGTGGACAACTTATGAGTAAAAAGAAAAACACTTCGTTAGAATAACGAAGTGTTAACGGATTCCGAATAATTTTTTAACTTTAAAGAATAAACTCTTTTCAGCTTCTAATGATTGTAATGGTACTGACTCACCTAACACTCTTCTTGCTATATTTCTATAAGCAATTGAAGCTTTAGAATTTGGATTCATTGCGACTGGTTCTCCACTATTAGTGGCTTTAATTACATTTTCATCGTCTTGAACAATTCCAATTAAATCAACAGCTAGTGTAGATGTAATATCATCTACATCCAAGCTATCTCCATTTTCCATCATATGGCTTCTAATACGATTGATTACTAGTTTAGGAGGTTCGATATCCTCTTGTTCTAATAATCCGATAATACGATCTGCATCTCTAACTGAAGAAATTTCTGGCGTTGTGACAACAATCGCTTTATCTGCTCCAGCAACTGCATTTTTATATCCTTGCTCAATTCCAGCAGGACAGTCTATCAATATATAATCATAGTCTTTTTTCAATTCATCAACTAGCACTTTCATTTGTTCAGGAGTAACAGCAGTTTTATCACTCGTTTGAGCAGCCGGTAATAAGTATAAGCATTCAAAACGTTTGTCTTTGATTAATGCTTGATGCGTTTTACAACGACCTTCTACAACGTCCACTAAATCATAAACGATTCGGTTTTCTAAGCCCATGACAACGTCTAAGTTTCGTAGGCCAATATCGGTGTCAATTAAACATACTTTTTTACCAAACATTGCTAAAGCTGTTCCTAAATTTGCTGATGTCGTTGTTTTACCAACTCCACCTTTACCAGATGTAATTACTATAGCCTCTCCCACAGTTACATCATGCCCCTTTCTAACCTTGTCAAACTAGGTCTAAGATGAGTGAGAAATTGAATTCGATCGACAATGATATGGTTATCTTCATTTATGTATGCACATTCCATTTCATTGCCTTCTTCACCATAATGATCTGGTGCTCTGTTCATTATGCTGCAAATTCTCAACTGCATTGGTTTCATTATAGACGCTGCAATAACTGCCTCATTATTGCCATTAAATCCAGCATGAGCAGTCCCTCGAAGCGCACCCATAATAAAGATATTGCCACCTGCAATAACAGTTCCACCCGGATTAACGTCACCGATTAACAGTAAATCACCTTTTACTTGGAGAACTTGACCGGATCTTACCATTCTGCAAATAGGAACGATTTCTTCTCTTTTTAACCATTCCATCGCTTCTTGTTTCGAAACAACATTACTGTCGATTGATTCAACAACAAGATTGTTCTTTTTACGAACGATAGATCGTATTATTTCATCTTGTTCGGGAGATAAGAAGCGATTTCCAATTTTTAATCGGACTGCAATTAATGGACGATCATTGCTCTCAAACAAGTGGGTAGACAGTCTTTCTTCAATTTCATCTACTAAAATCTGAAAAGAACATGTATCATCGAGGTGCAGTGTTAGACCATCTTTTGTTCCTTTTATTGTAACATATTGTTGCCTCTGTTCCATGATAAGTGTTCACCCCGAATGTATAATTCGACATGCACTCAAAAAATCCTTTATTTTTCCTCATTATTTTCACTAATTGTTCTTAATAATGATGACAGAGGAAATGCAAAAATTAATATAAAGAGTGCATTCAGTAATAATGTCGGAAATAATCGATGGTTTATGAAGTAACTATTCAACATATTTGTATATCCAAATAGAATATTTAAACCATAAACTAAGTATTCTAAAGCAATTGTCCAAATCAGAACTAAAATGCTTCTAATAAATAAATTAGCATAAAGTATTTTCATTGCTTGACTTATTAAAAATATAAAGAAAGGAAAAGCCGCTAAATATATTCCTATAATTTCTGTGTACGCGATATCATATATTACGCCAAATATTACGCCATATACAAGTGCTTTCTTCGGGTTATAGTATAACGTCATAAATAATAATCCGAAAAACAGAAAATGTGGTACGATAATTCCCTTTTCACCTAGAAGTGTAGGGGACACGTTTGAAACATAAATATTTTCTAATATGAAAAGAAGTGATAGAAGAAGAGGTAAAACATACTTACTCATCTACTTTCTACTCTCCTTTCTGTACGTCAATGGTGCGTTTAACGACAATGACATGGTTAATATCATTAAAATCTGCTTGTGGCTTTATATAAGCAGTCTGAGTTAATCCATGTTCATCTGGTTCAATTTCTTCAACTTTCCCAATGACTAAAGATTTCGGAAAAACTCCACCTAGACCAGAAGTCACCACAGTTTGTCCTTTTTTAACTTTTGCATTTGAAGGGATTCGTTTAAACAATAATGTTTGTTTTTCAACATCGTAACCTTCAATTAAGCCAAATACTGTGTTTTTCTGCTGAATTTTTGCAGAAATACGATTTGTTCGATCAGATGCACTAAGTAATTGAACAGTAGAAGAGAATTTTGAAACGTTTTTAACCTTACCAATTAATCCTTTTGCTGTAACAACCGCCATCTCTTTTTCAACACCATTAGTTGACCCCTTATCAATGGTAATAATCTGCTGCCATTTATCAGGATCTCTAATTGTTACTGTTGCTTGAATTGATTCGTAATCACTTAAGTCTTTAGTATAACCAATCAGGTCTTTTAGTTCTTTATTTTCTTTTTCTAGTTCCTTCTCGCGAACAGATAGCTCTACATATTTATCAAGTTTACTCTTCAAAATTTGATTTTCTTTATATGTATCTTTCAAATCCGAAATATTATTAAAGAAACCCGCAATATATTGTGCGGGTTTATTAAATACTTTTTCAGTCAAACTTACTGTATCTTTAATAAACTGCTCGGGAATAGAAAGGTTTCTGTTATTTCTTAATGAATAACCTAGAAGTGCCACCAATAATATAATAGCAGCCAAGACAATCATTAAACGTTTATTTTGAAAAAATTGTGGCATCCTGACACCCTCTTATAGCAATTCAGCTTCATTTTTAAAAGATTTCATGCGTATAATCCTCACCAAAAACAGTGAGGATTACACATATTGCTAATTACTTTTTCTTATTATTTAATTTCTAACTTTAGACAAGATACGTTCTTATTCAAATTAATATTATCTGTAATTTGAAGAATAATTCTTTTTGAAAATATCAATATTGTCTAACGCTTTACCTGTACCAATTGCAACACAATCAAGTGGATCTTCTGCAACAATTACTGGCATATTTGTTTCTTGGCTAATAACTTTATCAAGATTACGAAGAAGAGCACCGCCACCTGTTAACACAATACCACGGTCAATGATATCAGCAGCTAATTCAGGTGGAGTTTTTTCTAATGTATTTTTTACAGATTCAACAATTGCTGTAACCGTATCACTTAATGCACTAGCAATTTCTTCACCATAAATAGTAATTGTTTTTGGTAAACCGGAAATTAAATCTCTTCCGCGAATATCCATCTTTTCTCCATTTTCTGTTTTAATCGCCGATCCAATTTCAAGCTTTAATTGCTCTGCCGTACGCTCACCGATCGCTAAATTATAATTTTTCTTAATGTATTGCATAATCGCATCGTCCATATCATCTCCAGCAGTACGAATCGATTGACTAGTAACGATACCACCTAAAGAAATAATCGCAACTTCAGTAGTACCTCCACCGATATCTACAACCATGCTACCAGTTGGTTCCATTACAGGCAGATTAGCTCCAATTGCAGCTGCAAAAGGCTCCTCAATCAAGAACGCATCACGTGCACCTGCTTGTCTTGTAGCGTCGATTACCGCTCTCTTTTCAACTGCCGTAATCCCTGATGGTACACATACCATTACATAAGGTTTACGTGAGAAGAATCCGTTACTTTTTTGTGCCTGATGGATGTAATGCTTCATCATCGTAGCAGTCGTTTCAAAGTCAGCAATTACGCCGTCTTTCATTGGTCTTGTAGCAACTACATTTCCTGGTGTACGACCAATCATATTTTTCGCATCTTTACCAACTGCAACAATGTGCTTTGTATCTGTTTGCAATGCAACAACTGATGGTTCTCTTACTACAATCCCTTTTCCTTTTACAAAAACTAAAGTATTGGCAGTACCTAAGTCTATTCCTAAATCACGTGTAAATCCGCCTAATCCTAACATATGTATCTTCCTTTCTAAAACGTACAACTTTTCATTATATTTAATGTATCTAATTATATTTTCTTATCGTTAGTAAATAACAGGTTTTTATCCATAACTTACATTATAAAACAATTAGTACTTAATGAACACCCTAAACATAACCTTTTTCTTTTAAACTGATATACTTATGTTCACCAATAATGATGTGGTCTAGTAATTCAATTCCAATTATTTTTCCACATTCAACTAATCGTTTTGTAACTTCTATATCTTCTCTACTTGGTGTAGGGTCTCCACTTGGATGATTGTGTAAACAAATTATTGAGCTAGCTGATCTTCTAAAAGCTTCTTTAAAAACTTCTCGTGGATGTACTATTGAAGCATTTAAACTACCTTTAAAAATAGTTTCGCGGGCAATAATTTGATTTTTTGTATTTAAATATAAACAAATAAAATGCTCTTGTTCAAGAAATCTCATTTCATCCATCATAAATTTAGCACAATCATCAGGACTTTTTATCACAAATCTATCCTCAAACTGTAATCGATTGATTCTCTTACCTAATTCGAAAGCTGCTAATAATTGTGTAGCTTTTGCCTCACCGATGCCATTTATATTTGAAATTTCTTCGATCGAAGCATTCATCAATAATCGAAGCCCATCAAATTTATGCAATAATTGGTTAGAAATTTGTAAAACAGATTCGTTTTTAGTCCCAGTTCTTAATACAATAGCAAGTAATTCTTGGGTGGACAAGCTACTCGGACCATCTTTAATTAACCGTTCTCTCGGACGGTCATCTTTTGGAAAATCTCTAATTAGTAGAGAATTTTGCAAATAACCACCTCATTTGCCTAATTAAAAAACAGCTCATACAGTTTTTTCTTAACTTTATTGATTGGAAGCCCTACTACAGAGAAATAATCGCCGTCTATTTTCTCTACAAATGTGCCACCAAACCCCTGAATCCCATATGATCCAGCTTTATCCATTGGTTCGTTAGTATCAATATAGTTTAAGATTTCCTGATCACTTAAAACACTAAATGTGATTTTAGTACACTGATAAAAGTTGGAAGTGATCCCTTCATTGATGATTGAAACCCCAGTAAATACTTCATGGGTATTTCCAGATAGCATTTTTAGCATAGCAAATGCATTCTCTTTTGAAGAAGGTTTACCCAGCTTCTGATCAGCAAACGTAACAATTGTATCAGCACCAATTACAATAGCATTAGGAAATTTTTTGCACACATCTGCAGCCTTTTGCTCAGCTAACTTCATTACCAATTCCGAAGAATGTAAGTGTTGCTCCATTACTTCTTCAACATCACTAGTTTCAATGATAAATGGAATATTTAACATACTTAGTAGTTCTTTTCTTCGAGGAGATGCAGAGGCTAATATAAGTTTTTTCATTTCATTCACCTATTATTTGTTTTTAAAAGGAAGGATACAACTCCATCCTACCTAGATACCCACTATAACACAAATTAGTAAAAAACACTTTTCGACTTTTATTCGTTAATAAAATGTAATAAAAATGAAAGAATTGCTATTTATTAAAATACCCTAAACATAAAAAATTCATTTTTCATTTGTAAGCGGATTAATTTTAAACAGATTTTATTTAGAGTACTTGTCCTATCTATAACAATGGCAACTCATCATTTTTTATTAAAAAGATTAAAATTCTTCCATTTTCCCTTTTCCCCTCTCCTACTATTGTTATATTACTG
>NZ_JBALMS010000013.1:0-18270 GCF_036962205.1 Bacillus sp. JJ664
TGGCTGATGTTTTTTTGTATTTTATAAAGTTAATAAACGGTGAATTAAAAAAGGGATTTTTTGTTCAGTTGACGTTAGAAATTGATTGATTAGGGGATAATCATCGGTAGAAAATGTTTGTAATAGCTCGCACCACCAATCAGTTTCGTATCTGCAAATCATGCTTAAATTATAAAGAAGCAAGTAATGGTAAAGTAATTCAGGTAAAATCATCAACGATTCCTTTTGAGTCTTTAAATGATAACTTTGATTAGATAAATTAAAATAAAAGGGTGCATTTCTAAGAAGTTTTTCATTATCAGTTGACTTGATTTTGATGTGTCTAGCATCTTGGGAAATAAGGTCAATATTTACTGTACTTTGCTTCGATTGAAGAAATGTTATAAAACGCTCTGCGGTAAAATGGTAGGAAGATAAAATTTGTTCGGGAACGACAATCGTATCATGATCAAAATCAACAGGAACAAATGCACTACCCTTTCTTGTCATTTTCAATAGAGTACTTAATTCAGGTATTGATTGAAGTAGTTGAAGCATCATAAACTTCTCACCGTCTAAATTTGTAATATTAAATAGTTCTTTTGCTGCATGAGTAAACAATCCATTTTTTTGTATTTTCACTTCATCTTCTAAAAAAGAGTATCCGGTTTTTTTAATTTTCCTAGATGTCACTCCGTGAGCTAAAATGGCAGTAGTACTGGGGTAGTTAGGATCCACGGTCAGGATACAAGCTTTAATTAATTGAACTAATCCGTAAAATAGTAATGTTGGTTTTACGTTTATTTGTGAATGTTGAGCAGCAAGAAAATAACTTTTCCCATGTTCAATATAATACAAAAAGGGATACGCATTATGAAATGCCTTTGATTTTTTATCTAT
This sequence comes from Bacillus sp. JJ664, assembly GCF_036962205.1. Lineage (NCBI taxonomy): Bacteria > Bacillati > Bacillota > Bacilli > Caryophanales > Bacillaceae > Bacillus > Bacillus sp. JJ664. The sequence continues at coordinate 880 of NZ_JBALMS010000013.1, forward strand.
AGAATGAAAGCGCTCATATTTTGTTTGTAAGTAACTTTTTGAATACTGAGCAGAGCTAAAGTAGCATAGTTCATCCCATACATTATTATATGGATATAGCATATGAGTGAGACTCCTTATTAACTGAATATTTAAACATAACTTGACTTCCTTGACAGTGTTATATCCTATTGTTAATCTACTAATAATATTTATACGCATATAGGGGGGCTTTTTTAATGTGGGAATCGAAATTCGTAAAAGAAGGACTTACATTTGATGATGTTTTATTAGTTCCAGCAAAATCTGAAGTACTTCCAAACCAAGTTGATGTAAGTGTAAGATTAACTGATAAAATCCAGTTAAACATACCTCTAATTAGTGCTGGTATGGACACTGTAACTGAAGCTGAGATGGCAATTGCCATGGCTAGACAAGGTGGATTAGGTATTATTCACAAAAATATGTCAATTGAAGAACAAGCTGAACAAGTAGATAAAGTTAAGCGTTCAGAGAGTGGTGTAATCAATGATCCATTTTTCCTTACACCGACTCATAAAGTAGCAGATGCAGAATATTTAATGGGAAAATATCGTATTTCAGGTGTACCGATTGTAGATGATACAGATAACAAAAAATTGGTTGGTATTCTTACAAATCGTGATCTTCGCTTTATTCAAGATTACTCAATAGTGATTTCTGATGTTATGACTAAGGAAAATTTAGTAACTGCTCCAGTAGGAACTACACTTGCAGAAGCTGAAAAAATTCTTCAAAAGCATAAAATCGAAAAGTTACCCCTAGTAGATGAAAATGGAATTTTAAAAGGTTTAATTACGATAAAAGATATTGAAAAGGTTATTGAGTTCCCTAACTCTGCAAAAGACCAACAAGGTCGCCTATTAGTAGGAGCAGCAGTAGGCGTAACAAAAGATGCCCTTCAACGAGTAGAATTTTTAGTAAAAGCTAGCGTTGACGTAGTAGTAATAGATACTGCACATGGTCATTCAAAAGGCGTTATTGAAAAAGTGCAAGAAATTAGAAGTAAATTTCCAGAGTTAGCTATTATCGCTGGAAATGTTGCAACTGCACAGGCAACAAAAGAGTTAATTGAAGCAGGTGCTGATATTGTTAAAGTTGGTATCGGGCCAGGTTCAATTTGTACAACTCGTGTAGTAGCTGGTGTTGGTGTACCTCAATTAACAGCAGTATATGATTGCGCATCTGTAGCTAAAGAATATGGTGTACCTATTATCGCTGATGGTGGTATTAAATATTCTGGAGATATCGTTAAAGCTTTAGCAGCTGGTGGACATGTTGTTATGTTAGGTAGCATGTTTGCAGGAGTTCAAGAAAGCCCAGGCGAAACAGAAATCTTCCAAGGAAGACAATTTAAAGTGTATCGTGGTATGGGTTCTGTAGGCGCTATGGAACGTGGAAGTAAAGATCGTTATTTCCAAGAAGGTAATAAAAAGTTAGTTCCAGAAGGTATTGAAGGACGTGTTGCTTACAAAGGTCCATTAGCTGACACAGTTCACCAATTAATAGGTGGTATTCGTGCAGGTATGGGATACTGTGGAACACCTACTTTAAGAGAATTAAGAGAAAATGCACAATTTATTAGAATGACTGGAGCTGGATTAAGAGAAAGTCATCCTCATGATGTTCATATCACGAAAGAGGCACCAAATTACTCTTCATGATTTCATTAGGCAATTACAAGAAATTGTAGTTGCCTATTTTTTGGGAAATAATTATGTTAAAATGTACAAAGATGAAAAAAATGAGTGGAGGTAAGAAAGTGATTGGAAAGAACATACTAAAAAAACTAGTTGTATTAACACTAGCATTTGCTTTAGTCATCCCTGTAAACTTACGACTAGTTGCTGCAGAAGATGTATTAGGAGTTAAGGCAGATGCGGCGATATTAGTAGATTCAAACTCTGGAAAAATATTATTCGAAAAAAATTCAAATACTCCTTTACCAATAGCGAGTATGACAAAAATGATGTCTGAATATCTTGTAATTGATGCCGTTCATGATGGGAAAATTTCATGGGATCAAAAAGTAACAGTATCAGAATATGCACATAAAATTTCACAAAACACTGGTTTATCTAATGTGCCATTAGAACTAGGTGGAAAATATACAGTTAAAGAATTATACGAAGCTGCAGCAATTTATTCTGCGAACGGCGCAACAATCGCATTAGCTGAATTAGTTGGCGGTTCAGAGAAAAATTTCGTTCAGCTTATGAATGACAAAGCAAAAGAATTAAAACTAGGTGAGGCTAAGTTTGTTAACGCAACTGGTCTCGTTAATAAAGATTTACAGGGTATGCACCCAGAAGGTACATCTCCTTCTGATGAGAATATTTTGAGTGCTAAAGGTGTGGCTAAATTAGCATACTATTTATTAAACGATTATCCTGAAGTACTTGAAACTTCATCAATCCCAAAAAAAATCTTCCAAGAAGGCAAGAAGTATCCTGTTAAAATGGAAAACTGGAACTGGATGTTACCAGGATTAGTTTTCGAATACCAAGGTATGGATGGTTTAAAAACAGGTTCAACTGATTCTGCTGGATTTTGTTTTACAGGTACGGCTGAAAGAGACGGTCAACGTTATATTTCTGTTGTTATGGGGGCAGATTCATACAATTCACGTTTCAGTGAAACAGCAAAATTAATGGATTATGGTTTCAGTAACTTCGAGAAAATTACATTAGTTGAAAAAGGCCAAGCTGTTAAAGGCAATAAAACAGTTAAAGTAATCAAAGGTAAAGAAAAAGAAGTAAGTGTTGTAGCGAAAGATTCACTTACATTAGCTGTAAAGCGTGGCGAAGGTAAAAATTATAAAGCAGAGATTAAATTATCTGGAAAAAATATAGATGAAGATGGTAATATTATTGCTCCAATTAAAAAGAACACGAAAGTAGGAGAAATAATCGTTAAATCTTCAAATAAAGATGATTTGGGCTTTATTACTACAAGTAGTGAAAAATCATTTGATTTAGTAGTAAATAAAGACGTAGAAAAAGCAAATTGGTTTGTATTAACATTTAGAGCAATTGGTTCTTTCTTTGGGAATTTATGGGGAAGTATCGTTGATGGCATTGGTGGATTATTTAAATAATTATAAAATACTGTATCTTCAATTGTTAAGTTGACCATTTTTCAGTAAAATGGGAATTAGGTAACTTTTCAATGGGAGAAAATCGTAAATAATTTTGTTACCTAGAATGTTCTAATAATGGAGGGGCAAGACAATGAATTTAACAGGAACAGATCGTGTAAAACGTGGCATGGCAGAAATGCAAAAAGGCGGCGTTATTATGGACGTAGTAAATGCTGAACAAGCTAAAATAGCAGAGGCAGCTGGTGCAGTTGCAGTTATGGCTTTAGAAAAAGTACCATCTGATATTCGTGCAGCTGGTGGAGTTGCTCGTATGGCTGATACAAGTATTACTGAAGAAATTTTAAACGCAGTAAGCATTCCTGTAATGGCTAAAGCGCGTATAGGACATATCGTAGAAGCTCGCGTTTTAGAAGCAATGGGAGTAGACTACATTGATGAGAGTGAAGTATTATCACCTGCTGATGATATCTTCCACATTAATAAATCTGATTACACAGTTCCATTCGTTTGTGGTTGCCGTAACCTAGGTGAAGCACTTCGTCGTATCGGTGAAGGTGCATCTATGCTTCGTACGAAAGGTGAGCCAGGTACAGGAAACATTGTTGAAGCAGTTCGTCACTTACGCCAAATTAACGGAGAAATCCGTAAAGTTGTTGGATTATCACTTGATGAATTAATGGTTGAAGCCAAAAACCTTGGCGCTCCATATGAATTATTACTTCAAATTAAAGAACTTGGCCGTTTACCAGTAGTTAACTTTGCAGCTGGTGGAGTAGCAACTCCTGCTGATGCAGCGTTAATGATGGAATTAGGCGCTGATGGAGTATTCGTAGGATCTGGTATCTTCAAATCAGAAAACCCTGAGAAATTTGCTAGTGCGATTGTACAAGCTACTACTCACTACCAAGATTATGAATTAATTGCAAACCTTTCTAAAAACTTAGGTCCAGCTATGAAAGGTATCGATATGAGACAACTTGCAGCTGCTGATCGTATGCAAGACCGTAGCATTTAAGTTGGTGACACGATGAAAATTGGTGTATTAGCTTTACAGGGAGCAGTTCAAGAACATATTAATGCAATTAAGGCATCAGGTGCCGAAGCGGTAATTGTGAAGCGTGTAGAGCATTTAGAAGGATTAAATGGGATTGTGTTACCAGGTGGAGAAAGTACTGCAATGCGTAAGTTACTTGACCACATTGGTTTACTACAACCATTAAAAGATAAAATTGAAAATGGTTTACCTGCATTTGGTACATGTGCTGGCATGATTTTGCTTTCAAAAGAAATTGCAAATGATGATACAGTACACCTAGGCGTAATGGATATGGTTTCAGAGCGTAATGCATTTGGTAGACAAGTCGATAGTTTTGAAGTAAATATTCCTATAAAAGGAGTATGTGAAGACTTCCCGGCGGTATTCATTAGAGCACCATTTATTCGTTCAGTATCTGGGGATGCGGAAGTAATAGCAGAGCATGATGGTAACATTGTTGCTGTTAAACAAAACCATATGTTGGCTGCATCGTTCCACCCAGAATTAACAAACGATTATCGCTTAATGAATTACTTTGTAAGCATGGTTAAAGAAAAAAATGCTAATTTAAGTATGTAGCTATTGAAAAATGTAAAAGCTTATAGTAAATTATAATAAAATTTAATTGTCTAAAGCGATGAAAGAAAATAGTAACAAGTTCTTAATTTCCAGAGAGTCGGTGGCTGGTGAAAACCGATAATGAAGTCTTGTGAATCCATTCTTGAGCGAGTTGTGGAATACTGATTTTAGTTAGTAAATAACTCCGGTTATATAGTCCGTTAAACTATACTAAGGTGGAAGGATTATTTATAATTCTTCAATTAGGGTGGCAACGCGGGTAGCTCTCGTCCCTTTATAGGGATGAGGGCTTTTTTGTATTCTTTTTTAACATCCTTTAGACAACTAAGAAAATAGGAGGAATGAAAATGTTAGACGTTAAGTTATTACGTAGCAATTTTGAAGATGTAAAAGCAAAATTAGAGTTACGTGGTGGAGATGTAAGCTATATTGAAAAATTTGAAGACTTGGATTTAAAGCGTAGAGAACTACTTGTTGAGGTTGAAGGATTAAAAAGTCGCCGTAATGAAGTTAGCCAAGAAATAAGTGTTTTAAAGCGTGAGAAAAAAGACGCTGAGGCTTTAATTGTTGAAATGCGTGAAGTTGGCGACAAAATTAAAGAACTAGATGAAGAAATTAGAGGGTTAGAAGAGCAACTGGATGCAATTCTATTTACAATTCCAAACCTAGTAAGTGATTCAGTTCCTGAAGGGTTAACTGAAGATGATAATGTAGAAATACGTAGAATCGGTGAAGTTCGTACTTTTGAATTTGAACCGAAGCCACACTGGGATTTAGGCGTAGATCTAGACATTCTAGATTTTGAGCGAGGTGCTAAAGTTACAGGTAGCCGTTTTACATTCTACAAAGGTCTAGGCGCAAAACTTGAGCGTGCTCTAATTAGCTTTATGTTAGATCTTCATACTGAAGAGCATGGTTATACAGAAATGTTACCTCCAAACCTTGTAAATCGTTCAAGTATGATTGGTACTGGTCAGCTTCCAAAATTTGAAGAAGATGCATTTCGTATTGAAAAAGAAGATTTCTTCTTAGTACCGACTGCGGAAGTACCAGTTACAAACTACCATCGTGACGAGATTTTAGACGGTTCTCAATTACCGATTGCATATACAGCTTATAGTGCATGCTTCCGTTCTGAAGCAGGATCTGCTGGACGTGATACAAGAGGTTTAATTCGTCAGCACCAGTTTAATAAAGTTGAACTTGTTCGTTTTGTTAAACCAGAAGAATCTTATATTGAATTAGAAAAATTAACAGCTCATGCGGAAAAAGTTCTTCAATTATTACAATTACCATACCGTGTTATCACATTGTGTGCTGGTGATATTGGTTTCTCTTCTGCAAAAACTTATGATATTGAAGTTTGGTTACCAAGCTATGATGCTTACAAAGAAATTTCTTCTTGTAGTAATTTTGAAGGTTTCCAAGCAAGACGTGCGAATATTCGATTCCGTCGTGAGCCGAAAGGAAAGCCAGAATTTGTTCATACATTAAATGGTTCTGGGCTGGCAATTGGTCGTACAGTATCTGCTATTTTAGAAAACTACCAACAAGCAGATGGTTCAGTTGTCATTCCTGAAATACTTCGTCCATACATGGGTGGAAAAGAAGTTATTAAATAAAAAATAAGCAGGTTGTCACGAGAATTAATTTTTCTGTGACAACCTGCATTTTTATTTATAATGTTTTAGTATTCATTTTAAATTGAGGGGTATTCCACATATCCAACCATTTTTTAATTGCAGAAATTAGTATGATCATACCAAGAACTAGCATGATGATTGAAAGAATTGCATTTAAAGTGCTGTATCCTGCAGCATCTGGATTTAGATAAACATTTTTAACCATCCAATATCCTGCATAGTTTACAGTGACAAATAAATACGCGAGTGGGACAAGACATGTTAACATATACCAACGTTTATCAGCAATTTTTAATATGACTGTCGCACCAATGATTAGGCCGATTGAAGCCATTAACTGGTTAGATACACCGAATAGTGCCCAAATTGACCCAATGTCTCCAGAAAATAAGAGGTATCCCCACATAAAACAAGCTAGGGCACTTGCAAATATTGATCCTGGAAGCCAATCGGTTTTCTTTAAAGGCTTATAATACTCTCCAAAGAAATCTTGAATTAAGTAACGTGCTACACGAGTTCCAGCATCAATTGCAGTTAAAATGAATACTGCTTCAAACATGATTACAAATTGGAAGAAGTATGATGCTAAATGGCTAAACCAAGGAATTGAGGTAAAGATATAAGACATACCAACTGCTAGTGTAACGGCTCCACCTGTACGACCTTCTAAATTTAATCCAATTTCTTTTGCAAGTTCAGGAAGATGAACGACATCCATACCCAACGTTTTAAACACTTCTGGAGTTGAGTTAATTGCAAAATAATCAGCCGGTTGAAGAGCTGTAGCAGCGATAAGTGCCATAATTCCAACTAAGCACTCAACAAGCATTGCGCCAAATCCTACGACTTTAATATCGCTCCATCGATCAAGCATTTTAGGAGTCGTACCTGATCCTACGAAAGCGTGAAAACCAGAAATCGCTCCACAAGCGATTGTAATAGATATGAAGGGCCATACTGGTCCTGCAAGGATTGGACCGCCACCACCAGTAAATTTTGTAAATGCTGGGAATTCAATAACTGGATTGATAATAAACACACCGATAATTAAAGCAATAAAGACACCGATTTTCATAAAACTACTCAAATAATCTCGTGGTGCAAGCAATAACCATACTGGTAATGCTGCAGCAAAAAATGCATAGACTGGTAGAATAATAGCTAAAGTTTTTGTATCAAATGTTAAAAATTCCCCAAGAGCAGTCTCTTGGATGGTTGGTCCCATAAATACACCAACCATTAATAAAATAAATCCTATTGTAGACGCTAGTTTTAAGTTACCTGTCTTTTTATATAGTAATCCAACGCCCATAGCAATTGGAATTGTAATACCTACAGCAAAGGTGCCCCAAGGATTGTTTTCTAGCGCATGAAGCACTACCATTGAAAGGCCGGCCATTGTAATCGTAATAATAAATAGCATTGCCAGGCCTGTACAAAAGCCAGCTACGGGACCTAATTCTTCTTTTGCTACTTCTGATAATGATTTACCTTTTTTACGCATAGAGGCAAATAACACAACCGCGTCATGTACTGCTCCACCAATAACTGCACCTATTAAGAGCCAAAGTAGGCCTGGAAGATAACCAAATTGTGCAGCTAAAATTGGTCCTACTAGTGGACCAGCGGCAGCAATCGCAGCAAAGTGATGACCGAAGGATACCCATTTATTTGTAGGTACATAATCCTTTCCATCATTCAACTCGTGGGCGGGCGTTGCTTTAGAGTCATCTAGCTTTAATACCTTTACCGTTATGAAAGTTCCATATAAACGATAGGCAATCATTAATATACACATGGAAGCAATAACAATTGTAACCGCATTCATTTTTATCAAGTCCTCCCCTGTTTTTATATCATTTATATTACTCTATGAAAATGCCAACATCTTCTTTTCAATATGAATTGCATAAATAACAGGACGAATTGCAAAATAGGGTATTTGAAATACAATCTAAAAATCAAAAAGCAGTTTTAGTTCCTTAGTATAAGTACGACTTACAGGAACTTTCTCGTTGTCACACATAATTAGATTATAGGTCGAATGAAACCAAGGTTGAATTTCAATAATCTGATCGATATTAACGATGTAGCTACGATGCACACGTATAAATGAAGTGTCTTGAAGCTTACGTTCTATACTTATTAATGGATCATTTACTTGATATGAACATTTTTCAGTCACAACGACTGTTTTACCATCAAGTGTATAAATATATAGAATTTCCTCAAATGTAACTAATAGTATTCGTTCATCTACAGTAATTGCGAGCTTATCTTGTTTTAAATGGCGTTTTTGTTTCTTCTGTAGCGATTCTTTTACATGAGGAGAAGCCAGCCTATTAATCTTTTCTACCGTTTTTAAAATTCTATCTTCATCATAGGGTTTTAATATGTAATCAATTGCCTGTAGTTCAAAAGCGTTCAAGGCATACTCATCAAAAGCTGTTGCAAACACAATGGCAGGTTGTTGATCTAAATTCTGTAATTTTTCAGCCAAATCTAACCCACTTTCATCAGCTAACTGAATATCTAAAAAGACTACATCAACCGGATTTGAATGAACTTCCTCCAATGCTCTTTCTATTGTATCGACTGAAGCTACGATATCTACTTCTTTACTTCTCTTTAATAGATAAGCTAGTTCGTCACGTGCTAATGGCTCATCATCGACTATTAATGCTTTTAACAAATATTATCCCTCCAAGTTCTCCTCGGATAGAGGTAGCGTTATATAAACTTTTGTCCCTAATCCAAGATCTGAGTCTATTTGAAAGTTCTCTTTTTGACCATAAATCTCTTCAATACGTTTCTTTATATTCCATAAGGCAGTGCCAGTTCCTTCTTTTGACTGTACTGTTTCATTACCAATTGTTTTTAGTAAAGCAGTCGGGATACCTTTACCATTGTCTTCAGTAAGAAGGATCATTTTTCCTTTATTCTTATAGGCACTGACAACTACATTTAGTTTTTTCTCTTTTGAAAATGCATGTCTAATTGAATTTTCTACAAGAGGTTGTAATGTGAAAGGAGGTATCATAGCATTACGCAAGCTTGGCTCAATGTCAAAATCGACAGTAAATTTATTAGGGAAACGGGTTTGCTCTAAGGTTAAATATGCTTCAACGTGCTCAAGTTCTTTTTCAAGTGGTACTAGTGTTTGTCTTGCTCCCTGTAAATTATTTCGGAAAAAGGTGCTTAAATGAATTAGTAATTTTCTAGCTTTATCAGAATCTGTTCGAATCAAACTAGAGATTGTGTTAATCGAATTAAATAAAAAATGTGGATGTACTTGTGCTTGTAAAGCTTTTATTTCTGCATCTTTTAATAGTCTTCTTTGTAACTCTACTTCAGCTAATTCTAATTGGGTTGAAAAAAGTTTACTTAATCCATCAGCCAGTTCTTGTTCAACTATATCGAGTTTACTTGGGTCTCGATAATATAATTTCAAGGACCCTACAGTTCTATTCGATGCTTTTAATGGCAGTACAATTGCTGCTTGTAATGGACAATTTTCATGAGAACACTGAATTTCTTCCCTACTATTTGCGATAAAAACGTCACCTTGCTCAAGGACTTTTTTAGTTAGTCTAGTAGATAGACTCTGTAATGGTTTGTGATGGTTAGAGCCAGCGCCGATATGCGCCAGGACTTGTTCGTGATCAGTAATTGAAATAGCATCTGCATTTGTAAGTCTGAAAATAATTCTTGAAACTTCAGCACTTGAGTGAGTCGTTAATCCCTGTCTAAAATGGGGGAGTGTTTGCTGGGCAATAAATAAAGCTCTATTTGTTTGCAGTGCCCTTGTTTTCTCCTCTTCCTGAAGTATATTTTGAATGATTAATATGAAGATGAATGTTCCGAATCCGTTAATGGCAATCATAGGAAAAGCAATTAATTGTACTAAGTGCAAGGCTGCATCGAAAGGATTTGCGACAAGTAGAATAATTCCCATTTGAATGCACTCCATTAAAATACCGATAATGACAGCCCTTAATAAGGAGTTATTTTTTTGAATACCATATTTTTTTCCTAGAAATCCTGTTATAATTCCGGCCAATATTGTAGAAAAAGCACATGCAAAGGCTGTGAAACCACCAAGGGTTAATCTATGGAGACCCGCAATTAGTCCAACGCCAAATCCGACAAATGGACCACCAAGTAAACCGCCAATCGCAACACCCATAATTCGTGTGTTTGCAATTGCATTATGACTATCTACATTAAAATGCCAAGTTTGAGACATAATGGAATCTTGATAAATATGTACGCCTGTATAATTACTAACAATGCCGAATGCGCCGAAGATCAGAATTAACAAAAATTTTCCTTTTACGGAATGCTCATTCTGAATAACTTGGCGAAAAGATTTCATTCTAGAAAGTAATAGCGCTAGTATGACTAAAATTCCAACGCGTTCTAACATTAAAGGTAGTAACTCTAACAAATCTTTTCTCCTCCTACAAGAATTTTTGACATAAATAAATTGATATTTCTATTATAAGTAATGGATTTTTCTATGTATATTTAAATAACTCTTAGTTAAAATATAAGAGTAAACAAGGCTCTTTTTTTACATTACGAACTGTGAATAGATTAAAGGGTGAAAAGAAAAAACATTATAATTTTTTTGAGGAAAATGCTTGACCATGTATTTTCAGTATGATATTATAAATCTTGTCAAAACGGAGTAATACCCAAGTCTGGCTGAAGGGATCGGTCTTGAAAACCGACAGGGGTGTAACAGCCCGCGGGGGTTCGAATCCCTCTTACTCCTCCATTTTTGATTTTTAACGGAGCGCATACATATATCGGAGATTGTCAACTCGTTACTTATGGTAACGAGTTTTTTGTTGTTTAAAAATGGAGAAATTTAAAAAGCTGTTTACTCATTGGGTATAGAGTAAACAGCTTTACTATTTCTTATCTAGATTTGATATATTTTTGAGAATGATTTAACACATTACCAATTTTCTTGATAATTTCTTCTACAGATGTTTCGTCTTTAATTAGGTCATATTCTCTAATGCTTAAACGAAGTACTGGGCAAGCATTAAAGTTATTGATCCAGTTTTCATAACGAGAGTTCATTTCCTTCCAATAATCGATTGGAGTTTGTTGTTCCATTGGACGTCCACGTTCTTTAATACGCTCGACTACTTCGTCAAATGTTCCCTCTAAATAGATTAATAAGTCTGGTGTTGGAAAATATGGAGACATAACCATTGCATCAAATAAGCTAGTATATGTTTCGTAATCAACTTCGCTCATTGTACCTTTTTCATAATGCATTTTCGCAAAGATTCCAGTGTCTTCGTAAATTGAACGATCTTGGATAAATCCTCCACCGTATTCGAACATTCTTTTTTGCTCTTTAAAACGTTCTGCTAAGAAGTAAATTTGTAAATGGAAACTCCATCTAGAAAAATCTTGATAGAATTTATCTAGATATGGATTCGTATCAACTTTTTCAAATGATGTACGAAAGTTTAATGCATTCGCTAAAGCATTAGTCATAGTAGATTTACCTACCCCAACTGTTCCGGCAATTGTGATCACTGCGTCATTTCGTATTCCGTATTTTTCGCGCAAATTCATATGCTTCTTAGCTCCTTTTGTAAGGTGTTTTCTAATGTATCAAGGATCATCGTCAAATCTCTTGGATTATTTACGAAGTCAATTTGATCTCCATCGAATCTTAGTACTGGAATATCAGGGTGTTTTAACTGAAATTCTTTCATGTGTAACTCGTAATCCTCTATTAATTGTATAAGGTATTGGTCTTCAATTAAATTTTCAAATTCTCTGCCTCGGAGCTCAATTCTCTTTTGAAGTGTTTCAAGGCTAGCTGTTAAATAGATAATTACGTTGGGTTTTGGCATATCTTCTGTTAAAATCTGATATATTTTTAAGTATTTATCGTGCTGTTGATCTTTTAACGTCCTGCTTGCAAAGATTAAATTCTTAAGGATGTGGTAGTCTGCAACTACTGGTATCGATTTTTTAAGAAACATTTTATCAATATCTTCTAATTGTTTAAATCGGTTGCATAGGAAAAACATTTCCGTTTGGAAACTCCACTCTTCAATGTCTGTGTAAAACTTACCTAAAAATGGATTTTCATCTACTATTTCTTTCAATAATTCATAATGAAAGTGCTCAGAGATCGCTTTGGATAGAGATGTTTTTCCGACACCTATAGGTCCTTCTACTGTAATAAAAGGTACATGTATCATCTCTTGTCCTCCTTACTAGTCAATTTCCGTATCATACGCTTAAACATACAGAAACTATTTTAACATACTGCGGACAGGTGGAATACAATTTTAAAAAATTTCCAATTTTATTGTTCTAATTTTTAAATAATTCATTTATGACTGATTCTATTTCCTGAGAAAGAATCAATTTTGCATTTAATATATCCTTCATCATATAGACCGCAACTTTCTCATCGTAATCAGTAATAGAGGAAATTGCATCGTAAGGTATAATTAAGTTATAATCTCGCATAAATGCGTCGTTAGCAGTAAAAAGTACGCAGCGATTACCGGCGACTCCAAGAATGATTAAATGAGTCACTTCTTGTTTTTTTAATTCATGATCTAGTTCTGTTTGATAAAAGCCTGAATAATTTGGTTTGAAAATGCATAATTCGTGTCTCTTTGGTTTAATTTCTTGGATAATGTTATAACTTAATGGGTTCGTACAGTGTTTTAAAACTTTTTCAGCAGAAGGATTATTTAATTTATAATGATCGTTTACATATATAATGGGAAAATCTCTTTTTATAAATAAATCCCTTAACAAATTGATATTTGGAATCATATTTTCTGTTTTTTCTGCGAGTAAACAACCATGCTTAAATGAAAATGAGTTGATTAAATCAACCATTAATAATGCAGGTTTTGGATTTTTTTTATCACTGGAAGAATTCACTCAAAATCACTCCATTCTACAGTTTAGTTTATCTACTCATATAAAGAATATTTGTAAGTAATAGAAATAAAGAGGTGTAAAATTTGAATAAAGACGAGATTTTTATGAAAATGGCGATAGAGGAAGCTTTGAAAGCTGAAGAGCTGGGTGAAGTTCCAATTGGAGCCATTATCGTTTATAAAGATGAAGTAATTGCACGAGGATATAATCTAAGAGAAACTAAGCAAACTGCATTAGGACACGCTGAAGTCATTGCAATTGAAGAAGCTTGTAAAGTAATTGAATCATGGAGGCTTGAGGGAACAACATTATATGTAACGTTAGAACCATGTCCAATGTGTGCAGGGGCAATCATTCAATCGAGAATTCCTCGGGTGGTTTACGGTGCAAAAGATCCTAAAGCTGGTTGCGGCGGTTCGATATATAATTTACTACAAGAGGAGCAGTTTAATCATCGATGCGATGTGGAAACTGGTATATTAGAGGAAGAATGTGGCAGATTATTAACAAACTTCTTTAGAGCATTAAGGTTGAGGAAGAAAAAATTACCTAACGAGGACAAGCATTGATTTTTTACTTAGGTTCGTATATACTTTAAATACCGCTTCTAATGGCGGGATAATTTAGGTTGTAACTTTGCCGTGCTAGGTGGGGAGGTAGCGGTGCCCTGTACTCGCAATCCGCTCTAGCGAGACTGAATTCCACACCGAGGTGTACCTACTTTAGGGCCTGCCTTAAATAAGTGGTGTTGACGTCTGGGTCCNNCTACGCAACGAGAACTCACGAACCTTGTCAGGTCCGGAAGGAAGCAGCAATAAGTGAGCCATCTCGTGTGCCGTAGGGGTGCCTGGGCCGAGCTAACTGTTTAAGTAACGCCTGGGGTAGTGCATCGAAGTGTGGTGCACGGCAGTAACTTTATAAAAACTCACTCATAAATTTGAGTGAGTTTTTTTGTTTTCTTTAAAAAATTTTCCAAGAAATCACTACATAGGGTATAATAATGGTGACTTTGTAAGAAGGAGGAAATAAATTGACATACCAAGCATTATATCGTTTGTGGAGACCACAGCAATTTAAAGACGTTGTAGGTCAAAACCATATTATACGAACGTTACAAAACTCCCTTCTTCAGCAAAAGGTTTCCCATGCATACTTGTTTACTGGCCCAAGAGGGACAGGTAAAACAAGTACGGCGAAAATTTTTGCAAAAGCTTTAAATTGCGAAAACGCACCAACTAATGAGCCGTGTAATGAATGTTCAGTATGTAAAGGTATTACTGATGGTTCAATTTCTGATGTAATTGAAATCGATGCCGCTTCTAATAACGGTGTAGATGAGATCCGCGACATTCGTGAAAAAGTTAAATATGCTCCTTCCGTAGGTAAGTACAAAGTGTACATAATAGATGAAGTTCATATGCTTTCTATAGGAGCATTCAATGCGTTATTAAAAACATTAGAAGAGCCACCAGGGCATGTAATTTTTATATTAGCCACAACAGAACCTCATAAAATACCGTTAACCATCCTTTCAAGATGTCAGCGCTTTGATTTTCATAAGATTAGTGCTCAAACAATTTCTGAACGATTAATGGTTGTCTTAAACCATCAGCAAACCGAAATTGATCCTGAGGCTTTGATGATGTTATCAAGAGCGGCAGAAGGTGGTATGAGGGATGCACTGAGTATACTTGATCAAGCAATTTCGTATAGTGATCAGTTGATTACCTTAAACGATGTATTATCTGTTACTGGAACTGTTGCTCAAGAAAGTTTAATTTCTGTTGTATCTTCTATTAAAGATGGAAATGTCTCAGCTTGTTTAACGAAAATTGAGGAACTATTGAACCAAGGGAAAGACCCAGTTCGTTTCATTGAAGATTTAACAGTCTACTTTAGAGATGTTCTATTATATAGACATTCACCTAGTACTGTAGAGTTACTCGAAAGAGCTACTGTGAATGATCGCTTTAAGGAAATAACAGAGGCATATGAAGATGATTTAATTTATCAAATTATTGCTTCATTAAGTAAAAGTCAACAAGAAATGAAATGGACGAATCATCCAAGGGTTCTACTTGAGGTAGCGATCGTTCAACTATGCCAAAAAGCATCTGTAAGTAATGTAGGTAAAAAATCAGAAGAATTAACTGCTTTACTGAATAAAATAAACCATCTTGAAAAAGAAATTAACCATTTAAAAGAAAATGGTATAGCAATTAGTACAGCAAATAATGAAACTGCTTCAAATACGAAATCTAGATCAACGGCAACTCGCTCGAAAGTGCCAAATAGTATGATACAAAGTGTCTTGCGTGCGGCTACCAAACCAGAGAAAAATAAAGTATTGGCAGCATGGCCGACATTACAGGACCAGTTACGATATCAAAATAAAGTATCTACTGCCACATTGGTTTCTTATGGTGAAGTTGTTGCAGCTTCTTCTGAGCAATGTATTGTTGCTTTTAAATCAGAAACAATTTGTGATTTAATTAATAATAATGGAGAACAAGAGCATCTTACGACTATTAATCAAACCCTATCTACATTATTAGGTTCAGAAATGACTATGTTAGCAATACCCGAAGAAGATTGGAAATCTACTAGGGATTCATATTTAAATCAAACAAAACAACAAGAAACCACTAATGAAGTTTCACCAATAGTACAAGAAGCAATTAATCTTGTCGGTGAGGATTTAGTCATAATAAAAGAATAAATATATTGGAGGAATAAATAATGATGCGTGGCGGAATGGGTAATATGAATAACATGATGAAACAAGTACAAAAAATGCAAAAGCAAATGGAAGAAGCACAAGCTGAATTAAATGTACGTACTTTCGTTGGAACAGCTGGCGGTGGAATGGTAACAGTTACAGCTAATGGATTAAAAGAAATCGTTGAAGTAAATATTAAAGAAGAAGTAGTTGATCCAGAAGATATCGAAATGCTTCAAGACTTAGTGTTAACTGCAACTAACGATGCACTTAAACAAATTGAAGTTGAAACATCTAAAACAATGGGTCAATTTACAAAAGGAATGAATATTCCGGGTCTATTTTAGGGGATTAGAGTATGCATTATCCTGAACCTATATCGAAATTAATAGATAGTTTTATGAAATTGCCGGGGGTTGGCCCCAAAACGGCTGTTCGCCTGGCGTTTTTCATGTTAGAAATGAAACAAGATGATGTATTAGATTTCGCAAAGTCAATGATTGATGCAAAAAGAAAACTTTTGTATTGTTCAGAATGCGGCCATATAACTGATAATGATCCTTGTTATATTTGTAGCGATCAACAGAGAGACCGAACAACGATTTGTGTTGTTCAAGATACAAAAGATGTAATCGCTATGGAAAAAATGAGAGAGTATGTAGGGTTATATCATGTACTTCACGGAGCAATATCTCCGATGGAAGGTGTTGGACCTGAAGATATTAAAATTATGGAGCTATTAAATAGGCTGAAAGATGACGAAGTACAAGAGATCATTCTTGCAACGAACCCGAATATTGAGGGTGAAGCAACAGCAATGTATATCTCGAGATTGTTAAAATCAACCGGTATCAAAATTACACGTATTGCACACGGTCTACCTGTAGGTGGAGATTTGGAATATGCAGATGAAGTAACATTGTCTAAAGCCCTTGAGGGTAGAAGAGAAATCTAGAAATTGATTGATGGAGAGAGACCATGGTTTTTTTTCGAAAAAAAGGAAAGCTCCGCAAAGAGTTTGACGAGAAACTTGTAGAAAGATTACTTGACTATAAAGATATATATTTGAATCAAGTTGAGTTAGTCGATAGAAGTGTTGATCCACCAGAGGATTTGTTAATCCATGTCAAATTATCACAAGTTAAATATTTCTTCTTATTGAAAGAAGCAAAGGCACGTAATGTGCTAATTACGAAAATGAAGTAACGAATAATTGATTTATTGAGTACGCAATAAACTCTTTTCTAATTGTTTTAGGTATTTAATACAAACTCCCCTCATACAATCTTAGTACAAGGTGTACAAGTTATATGAGGGGAGTTTTTGTATTGAATAGTGTAATTATGATTTCGGTAGTTTT